>JAFRLD010000240.1 GCA_017431395.1 Bacillota bacterium
CGGCAAAAGCAACAAGAGCATAGGAGAGATCCTCTCAGCGCTGACGATCGCCGTACTCTTCCTGGTGATCCTGCTGCTGGTCGTCTTTACTGCGCGCTCCTACCAGCACGGGGCGGACGCACAGTATGAAAACGACACCCAGCGCGTCGTCTGCGCCTACGTGGCGACGGCGGTGAAGAACCACACCGGCGGTGAAGTGACGCCGCAGGAGTTCGACGGATGTCCTGGAGTCTGCATCGAACACGGAGATACGGGCTATGCCCATAAGATATATCTGAGCGGCAGCGATCTGCTGGAGGAATACAGCAGGACCGACACCCCAATCAACCCGGACACCGCCAGCAAGATCGGCGAGACAAGCCAGTTCGATATCAGCTACGTCTCGGACAATCTGCTTGAGATAAAGACTGACAAAGGAGCTTCCTACGTCCATGTACAAAGATAAGGCAGGCAAAAAAAGCAATATCGCGACAACCGTGGAACTCTTCATGATGTTCCTGCTTTTGCTTGTCGTCATCGTGGTAATCACTTTGGTCTGCATGACGACCAGAGAGCAGAGTCTGGAGGCCGGCGCCCTCACCGACGCTGTCATCTGCGCTGAAAACACTGCGGAGATCACCAAGGAAGCAGCCGATGCTGACGAGGCCGCGGCCCTTCTGGAGAAGATGGACGGCGTGACCGACATCACCGTCTCAGGCGACACCGTGACAGCCCTGCAGGACGACTGCCGGATCGAGGTCACCCTGACGCCGGAAGAAGGCAGCGCGGGAACCTTCGTCGACGAACGCATCAACATCTATCCTGCGGACGGGGATTCCTCCGGCCCGGGAGAAGCCATATACCAGCTGCACGCGGGCAGCTATGTGAAGTGAGGTACACAGGAAAGGAGGAGACGCGATGCATAAAATTCGATTAGGTCCGATCGCCATCTTTCTTGTGGTGGTCGCCATCATCCTGACGACCCTGGCCACCCTCACCCTGGCGACGACCAACGCGGACAAGGTCATGGCCGAACGCTTTGCTTCGGTGACGGCCGTACGCTACGAGCTGGAGGCCCAGGGACAGCAGTTCCTGAAGGACTACGGCGAACAGGCCGCTGCCGGTGCAGTTACAGAGGCTGACAGAAGCCGGACCTTCGAAAACAGCGGCTATACACTGGAGATCGAAGTATCCCCGCCGGACGCAGCCGGAAACTTCGACATCGTCACATGGCATCTGAAGAAAGACTGGAATGCGGATGATCCATATACGCATATCTGGAAAGGAGACGGACAATAATGCTGCAGGAAGTACTCAAACAAGCCACACTCAAAGGCGCGTCGGATATTTTTATCGTCGCCGGCCTTCCGGTGACCTTCAAGGTCAAGGGAGCCCAGGACAGAATGGAGGGCGACGTCATGAAGCCCGCCTCCATCGATCCTCTCATCGATGAGATCTACGCAGCGGCGCGGCGGGAGAAGACCATCCTGAACCAGGGACTGGACGATGACTTTTCTTTCTCTGTTCCGAATCTGGGCCGGTTCCGCGTGAACGTGTTCCGGCAGCGCGGTTCCCTCTCTGCCGTCATCCGTGTCATCAAGTTCGGCATTCCGGATTACCGGGATCTGGGCATTCCGGAAAGCGTTCTCCAGCTGGCAGACAACCAGTCGGGGCTCGTTCTTGTGGCAGGCGCTGCAGGGTCGGGTAAATCCACTACCCTGGCCTGCATGATCGACCGGATCAATCACCAGCGGGAAGCCCACATCATCACCATGGAAGACCCGATCGAATATCTGCACTCCCACAACAGGAGCATCGTCAGCCAGCGGGAAGTCTTCATCGATACCCCGGGGTATCTGGAGTCTTTGCGTTCGGCGCTGAGAGAAAGTCCGGATGTCATCCTTCTGGGAGAGATGCGTGACTTCGAGACCATCTCGGCAGCCATCACCGCGGCGGAGACAGGCGTGCTCCTCTTCAGCACTCTGCACACCAGCAGCGCTGCCAACACCATCAACCGTATCGTGGACGTGTTCCCGGCGGCCCAGCAGGTTCAGGTAAGAGGCCAGCTGGCTCAGCTGATCCGGGGCGTCGTCTGCCAGCAGCTCATCCCGACGAAGGACGGCACCATCACGCCGGTCTTCGAGGTGCTGAAGTCCAATCCGGCCATCCAGAACATGATCCGCGAGAACAAGCTCCACCAGCTGGAGTCCGCCATGCAGGCGGCGCGGGCCGACGGCATGATGACCATGGACAACAGTCTGTTCGAACTCTACCAGCAGGGCACGATCACCAAGGAGACCCTGCTGAATACATGCAATAATTACGAATTTGTTTCCAAGCGAGTCTGATCCTTCAGGAGGTATCGTTATGAGTGAAACCGGAAACGAAAAGAATGTCATCTACGTCAAGACGCTGGGTTCCTACTCGGTCAGCTACAAGGGCGCCGAGATCGCCATCGGGGCGAGGGACGAGTCCCAGATCGGACTTCTCATGCTCCTGATGTTCCACTTCGGGAAGGATGGCGCCAGCCGCAGCCTGATCAAGAACACCCTCTTCGAGGACCGGGACATCGAAGATGTTTCCCATGCCATCCGGAACGTCCTCTACAACATGCGTAAGAACTTAAAAGCCCACGGTCTGCCGGACGCCAGCTTCGTGAAACAGTCGAAGGGCATCTACTACTGGACCGATGAGGTCGAAGTCGTCGAAGACGCCCGAGAATTCGAACGTCTCGTCAGCGAAGCTCTCCTCGAGGAAGATTTGGACAAGCAGGCCGCTCTTCTCGCCGACGCGGCGGGCAGCTACTCCGGCCGCTTCTTCGCCGGACGGGACAACGTTCCGTGGATCTACCAGGAAAGCGAACGCTACCGCGCCCTGTTCGGCCAGGCGGTGACGATCCTCATGGACTACTACCGGCAGACACACAAGTTCAAGGATATGTATGATCTGGCCCTCTACGCCGTGAACGTGGACCCATTCGCAGAATGGGAGGTCTACGTAGTCGAAGCGCTGACCTGTCTGGGTCGTTTCGC
>JAFRLD010000027.1 GCA_017431395.1 Bacillota bacterium
TACATATAGAAAGGACATAATAAGCATGGCAATCCTGAAACGCACCCACATGTGCGGTGACCTCAGAAAAGAAAATATTGGAGAAACAGTATCCCTGAACGGCTGGGTCGCGAAGAGACGGAACCTGGGCGGACTGATCTTTTGCGATGTGAGAGATAAGACAGGGATCACGCAGGTCGTCTTCAACGACCAGATCCCGCAGGAGCTGTTCGATAAGGCGGACCGGCTCAGAAGCGAGTACGTGGTCGGGGTGAAGGGCACCGTCTGTGAGAGAGAATCTAAGAATCCGGATCTTCCGACCGGGGACATCGAGATCATAGCGGAGGAGCTGGTGATCTACTCGGAAGCGGAGACGCCGCCGATCTATATCAAGGACGATGACAATGTCGATGATAACCTGCGACTGAAGTATAGATATCTGGACCTGAGAAAGAAGAAGATGCAGGACAACCTGACTTTTCGCGCGCATCTGACGAATATAGCGAGGAACTATTTCGCGGAGAACGGCTTCACGGAGGTGGAGACCCCGATGCTGATCAAGTCCACGCCGGAAGGGGCGAGGGACTATCTGGTGCCGAGCCGGGTCAATCCGGGAAGATTCTATGCGCTGCCGCAGTCGCCGCAGACCTTCAAGCAGCTTCTGATGGTTGGGGGGACCGACCGGTACTTCCAGATCGTCAAATGCTTCCGGGATGAAGACCTGCGGGCGGACCGCCAGCCGGAATTCACCCAGATCGACCTTGAAATGTCCTTCGTGGAAGTCGATGACGTCATTGAGGTCCAGGAAGGCTTCATGAAGCGCGTCTTCAAGGAGCTCAAGGGGATCGACCTGGTCACTCCGTTCCCGCGGATGACCTGGCAGGAAGCCATGGACCGCTATGGCAGCGATAAGCCGGACACCCGGTTCGGCTTCGAGCTGCAGGATATCACGGAGCTGGTCAAAGACTGTGACTTCAAGGTCTTCACCGATGCCATCGCAGCGGGCGGAAGCGTCCGCGGCATCTGCGTCACCGGCGGAGCACCTGCATATACGAGAAAGAAGATCGATAAGCTGACCGAAGCGATCAAGAGCTATGGGGCTAAGGGCATGGTATGGATGAAGGTGAACGCGGACGGCGTTTCCTCCTCTGTAAATAAGTTCTTCACGCCGGAAGCTTTGCAGGAGATCGCAGACAAGATGGGCGCTAAGGCGGATGACCTGATTTTGATCATCAGCGATCAGAACAAGGTCGTCTGGGATACGCTCGGATTTTTGAGACGCCATATAGCCGGGGAGATGGGGCTGCTCGATGATGAACAGTACAACTTCCTCTGGGTCGTGGACTTCCCGCTGTTTGAATATGATGAGAAGGAGGACCGCTGGTCCGCCATGCACCATCCGTTCACCTCACCGAAGGAAGAGGACGCGGAGCTCCTTAAGACCGACCCGCACGCCTGCAAGGCGAACGCCTATGACATCGTTCTGAACGGCGTCGAGCTGGGCGGCGGCAGCATCCGTATCCATGACCGGGATATGCAGGAGGATATGTTCCGGGCTTTGAATATGGGAGAAGAAGAGATCAACGAGAAATTCGGATTCCTGGTGGAAGCATTCCGTTACGGCACACCGCCGCACGGCGGGCTCGCCTATGGACTGGACCGTCTCGTCATGCTCCTTACCGGAGAGAAATCCATCCGTGAAGTCATCGCCTTCCCGAAGAACCAGGCGGCCCAGTGCATGGTCAGCGAAGCTCCGGGACTGGTCGACGAACAGCAGCTCGATGAACTTGGGATAAAGCTGAAATGAAACGGATCGGGATCCTAGGCGGTAGTTTCGACCCGGTCCATACCGGACATGTGAATCTGGCGAAAGACGCGCTCGTGCAGGCAGAACTGGACCAGGTGCTCCTGATCCCGGCCAGGCTTCAGCCGTTCAAGCAGAACCGCACACCGGCCTCCGGAGAAGACCGGATGGAGATGCTGCGGCTTGCCCTGGAGGATGAGCCTGCCATCGCCCCAGACAGCTACGAGCTGGAGCAGGAGGGCGTATCCTACACCTACCTGACGCTTCGCGCCATGCAGGAGAGGTTCGGGCCGGATGCCAAGCTCTACTTTATCACCGGAGCGGACTCCGTCCTGATGCTGGAATCCTGGATGAATTCGGAGGAGCTTCTGACAAGATACTCCTATATCGCGGGAAGCCGGCCCGGATACAGGGACGAGGAGCTGGAGAAATGCGTCGAGCATCTCCATGAGGAGTACGGGACCGAGATCCTGCGGATCCATAACCAGCTGTTTGACATCTCCGCCACGGAGATCCGGGAAAAGCTTGCTGCAGGAGAATCTGTAGATGGGCTGATCCCGGAGAAAGTAGCTGAATACATCCGGGCACACGGGCTTTACCGGGACCGGGGAGACCAGCCTTTGCAGGAGCTCCAGAGCCGGGGACTCGCCTACATCCGTGAGAACCTGAAACACAGCAGGTACGAACATACGATGCGGGTCCGGGACGAAGCCATCAAACTCGCCCGCAGGTTCGGAGCAGACGCGGCGAAGGCGGAAACGGCCGCCATCTACCACGACATGGCGAAGAACCTGCCGCAGGATAAGATGGATGAACTGGTAAGGGAATTCGGGCTGGATGAGAAATATCTGGGGAATCCGAACCTCGCGCACAGCAAGCTGAGCGCCTGCCTGATGCGGCGGGACTTCGGGATCACCGATACGGACCTGCTGAACGCGGTGGCCTACCATACGACCGGAAGGGCCGGGATGAGCCTTCTGGAGAAGATCGTCTTCCTTGCAGACGCGATCGAACCGGGAAGAAACTATCCGTCGGTCCATGAAATAAGAGAGATCGCCCAGACCGATCTGGACCTGGCCTGCATACGCATGCTGGAACGGACGATCGCCTACCTGAGCAAAAAAGGCGCTTTTATCGATTCGGACACGAAAGAAGCGCTCGAAGACCTGATGAAGGATCAATAATAATTTCCGAAAAGGAAGGGAGAATATACGAATGATAGAACCAAAAGAAATGGCTCAAATGATCGCAGAGACCCTCAGCGCGAAGAAGGCGATGGATGTCATCATCATCGACATCAGCCCGAAATCATCCTTTGCGGATTATTTCGTCATGGCCTCCGCCGGCAATGAACGGCAGCTGGAAGCGTTCAAAGACCATGTTGAGGACCTGCTCGAACCGATGGAGATCTTCCCGAAGAGTGTGGAAGGCAAGCGGGATTCCGGCTGGATCCTGATGGACTACGGCGATGTGATCGTCAACATGCTTACGCTGGATATGCGTGAGAAATACAACATCGAAAAGATCTGGGGCGACTGCGAGTTCGTCACGGTCGAATAAACAGATTCTATGGAAGGAAGAAGGAAGCAATGTTAGAGAAGTACAATTTCAAAGAAATCGAGAAGAAATGGCAGAAGATCTGGGCGGAGGAAGACGCCTTCCGCGTGACAGAGGATCCGGACAAGAAAAAGTATTATGTTCTGGAGATGTTCCCGTATCCATCCGGCAAGCTCCACATGGGCCACGTCAGAAACTACTCCATTGGTGACGTACTGGCCAGATTCAAGACCATGAACGGCTTTAATGTACTGCATCCGATGGGTTGGGACGGATTCGGCCTGCCGGCGGAGAACGCTGCCATCCAGCATAACATTGCACCTGCTGACTGGACCTGGTCCAACATCAGCGACATGCAGGACCAGCTGAAGCAGATGGGACTTTCCTATGACTGGAACAGAGAAGTGGCCACCTGCCATCCGGAATACTACCGCTGGATGCAGTGGATCTTCATCCAGTTCTATAAGAAGGGGCTGGCCTATAAGAAAGAGAGCCAGGTCAACTGGTGCCCGAGCTGCCAGACGGTACTGGCCAACGAACAGGTCGTCGACGGCTGCTGCGAGCGCTGCAAATCCCCGGTCGGCAAGAAAGACCTCTCGCAGTGGTACTTCAAGATCACGGACTATGCGGATCGTCTTCTGCAAAATCTGGACAACCTCCCGGGATGGCCGGAAAAGGTCAAGACCATGCAGAGAAACTGGATCGGTAAATCCCACGGCGCACTCGCGACCTTCGATGTACAGGACAGAGACGAGAAGCTGACCGTATTCACCACCAGGATCGACACCATCTACGGTACGACCTTCATGGTACTGGCACCGGAATATCCGGACGTCATTCCTATGGTCGAAGGAACCGAATATGAAGCACCGGTCAGAGAATATATCGACCGCTGCGCCCACATGAACGAGATCGAGCGGACCTCCACCACAAACGAGAAGACCGGTGTGTTCATCGGCCGCTACGCGGTGAATCCGTTCACAAATAAGCCGATGCCGATCTATATCGCGGACTACGTCCTGATGGGCTATGGAACCGGCGCCGTCATGGGCGTACCGGCACACGACCAGAGAGACTTTGACTTCGCCAAGAAGTTCGATCTGGAGATCGTTCCGGTCATCGACCCGCAGGATCCGGACGTTGACGTGAACAACCTGACCGAGGCCTGCGCCGCGGAAGGTATCGTCATCAATTCCGGTGAATTCAACGGGATGAACAACAGGGACGCGATCCAGAAGATCGCCGAAGTGGCGAAGGAGAGAGGCATCGGAGAGCCGACCATCACCTACCGCCTGCGCGACTGGCTGATCTCCCGCCAGAGATATTGGGGCACCCCGATCCCGATGATCTACTGCGAGGACTGCGGCTGGGTACCGGAGAAGGAAGAGAACCTTCCGGTCCTGCTGCCGACCGACGTAGAGTTCACCGGCAAGGGCGAATCTCCGATCGTGACCAGCAAGACCTTCGTCGACACCGTATGCCCGATCTGCGGCAAGCCGGCCAAGAGGGAAGTGGATACCATGGACACCTTCCTGGATTCCTCCTGGTACCAGCTGCGGTACTGCGACGCAAGGAACACGGAAGAAGCCTTCAACCGGGAGAAGACGGACTACTGGATGAACGTCGACCAGTACATCGGCGGCGTAGAGCACGCCATCATGCACCTGATGTACGCGCGTTTCTTCATGATGGCCCTTTATGATCTGGGTCTGGTCAAGGACGAAGAACCGTTCCAGAACCTGCTGACCCAGGGCATGGTCATCAAGGATGGCGCCAAGATGAGTAAATCCCTCGGCAACGTCGTCAGCCCGGCAGAGATCATTGAGAAGTACGGAGCGGATACAGCACGTCTGTTCATCCTGTTCGCGGCTCCGCCAGAACGTGAGCTGGACTGGTCCGACCGCGGTGTCGAAGGATCCTTCCGTTTCCTGAACCGTGTCTACAGGATCGTCTACGACTTCCCGCAGAAATATGACGTGAAGCCGGGTGCCTATGAGATCCGTAATGACGCGGACCGGAAGATGGCCTATACACTGAACTATACGATCAAGAAGGTCTCCGAAGACATCGAGGAGAGGTTCAACTTCAACACTGCCATCAGTGCGATCATGGAGCTCGTCAACGAGATGTACAAATACCGCGAGGGCGATGTGAACGAAGTACTGTACGCCTGTGCGATCCGTACGCTCGTCGTCCTGCTGGCTCCGTTCGTCCCGCACGTAGCGGAAGAGATGTGGGAGCACCTCGGTTATGAAGGCCGCGCCTATGGACAGGAGTGGCCGACCTATGATCCGGATGCTCTCCAGAAGGACACCATCGAGATCATGGTTCAGATCAATGGTAAAAACAAAGCGAAATTAAACATCCCTGGCGATGCGACAAGGGAGGATATGCTCCAGATCGCCGCAGAGGATGAGACCATAAGAGGACTGACCGAAGGCAAGACGATCGTCAAGACGATCGCTGTTCCTGGAAGACTGATCAACATCGTAGCTAAATAAGATGTCTTCCGCCGGGAACAGACCAGCTTTTGCCTGTCCTCGGAAAAGGAGTACAATGACAGAAAAAAAGAATAAAAAAGCGGCAGCGAAAAACACCGGTAAATCGCGGCAGTCCGCCTCCGGTAAGAGGACGGCTACCGCGTCCGGCCGCAGCGCTGCCCGAAATGCGAAGAACGCGGGCAAAAGCCCGCGGCAGGATCGAAGACAGAGCAAGTCAGCCAAGGCTTCGAAACCGGCGAAACCAACAAAACCAGTGAAGCCGGCGATTCCGACGAAATCCTCGAAAGCTGAGAAGGCGGTTCGAGGTATTAGTGCGGCCGAAAAGATCCTGCGAAAACCTGCGGCGACCCCGCAGATGCCGGTACGGATCATCCCGCTCGGCGGGCTGCATGAGATCGGCAAGAACATGACCGTGATCGAATACGGCGATGAGGCCATTATCATCGACTGCGGCCTGTCGTTCCCGGATGATGAGATGTTCGGTATCGATAAGGTCATTCCGGATTTCAGCTATCTGACAGAGAACAAGAAAAAGATCCGCGGCCTGGTCATCACCCACGGACATGAAGACCATATCGGAGGGATCCCGTTCCTGCTCAAGAAGATCAATGTCCCGATCTATGGGATGCGTTTCCCGCTCGGCCTCATCCAGAACAAACTGGATGAGCACGGACTGAAGGCAGATATGCATTACGTCAATGCGGGGGATATCTTCCGGCTTGGACGCAGCTTCCGCGTAGAAGCCCAGCGGATCACCCATTCCATCGCGGATTCCATCTGCCTTAAGATCGATACGCCGGCAGGCGTGATCTTTCACACGGGCGATTTCAAGATCGACTACACACCGGTGGACGGGAACAAGATCGATTTCGGGCGTCTGGCCCAGATCGGCAATGAAGGCGTCCTGCTGATGATGGCGGACAGCACCAACGTGATGCGGCAGGGCTTCACGCGTTCGGAGATGAAAGTAGGGGAGACCCTGGACATCATCTTTCGCAGCGCCAGAAGCCGGATCATCATCGCCACCTTCTCTTCGAACGTGCACCGGATACAACGTATTATAGACATCGCGCTGCAGTGCAACCGCAAGGTCGCCATCTCCGGCCGTTCCATGGTGAACGTCTTCGAGCTCGCCAAGGAACTGGGATATATCCGGATCCCGGACCACATGCTGGTGGATCTGAACCAGACCAGGAATATCCCGGACGATCAGCTCGTGATCATCACGACCGGCAGCCAGGGAGAACCGATGTCCGCACTGGCCCGGATGGCTTCGATGGAGCACAAGGCGATCCGTATCAAAAAAGGCGATATGGTCATCCTTTCCTCCACACCGGTCCCGGGCAATGAGCTGACCGTGTCCAATGTCGTAGACCGGCTGATCGAGAATGGGGCGGAAGTCATCTATTCCGACATCGCGGAGACCCACGTTTCGGGCCACGCCTGCCGGGAAGAGCTGAAGCTCATGCATTCCCTGATCCGACCGAAATTCTTCATGCCGGTCCACGGAGAGTACCGTTTCCTTCAGAAACACGCGCAGCTCGCGGAATACCTCGGTATGGACCCGGAGAACATCTTCCTGCTGGCCAACGGCGATGCGCTGTCGCTGACAGCGAACCACGCAGTGAAAACGGAGAAGGTCGCTCCGGCGGATGGCGTGATGGTAGATGGGCTTGGCGTCGGCGACGTCGGCAGCATCGTCCTGCGCGACCGCAGGCTGCTGTCCGAATCCGGACTGATCATACTGGTGGCAGCGATCGACCGGGATGCGCACGCTTTAGTTTCCGGGCCGGATATCATCACCCGGGGATTCATCTATGCGCGTGAGAACGAAGACCTGATCGACGCCACCTGCCAGAGGGCAGAAGACGTCATCGTTTCCTACCTGGACCGCGGACAGACGGACTGGAACACGATCAAGACCGCCGTCCGGGAGGAACTCAAGAAATATATCTACAGCAAAACCAAGAGAACACCGATCATACTGCCGATCTTTCAGGAGGTATGAGGGAAGGAGATCACATGAACGTATATGATCAGGCGCATCAGCTGGCTAAGGCGATCCGCGAATCCGAGGAATTCAAGCAGTTCGATGCCACGAAGAAACAGATCGAAGCGAATCCGGAGCTTGACCGGGCCCTGAAGGATTTCATGACCAAACAGCTCGAGCTTCAGACGGCCCAGATGATGGGACAGGAAGTGGATCAGGAAGCCTTCAACCAGCTGCAGCAGCTCAGCATGGTGCTGATGCAGGATCCGCTGGCGGCAAATTATCTGCAGTGTCAGATGCGGTTCACCGTCATGATGTCCGATGTCTATAAGATCGTCGGCGAGGTCTCGGATTTCGGTCTTGACGGACCATTCAAAAACATGGGGATGTAAATGCGCGCTTCTTGACGAATCATGCACGTTTCAGTATAATTAATTGCGTAAGATTCGCAGGATGAGATTAGGAGAAAGGCAAGATACTATGATTTATGCAGGAGATTTCAGAAAAGGTATTACGTTTGAGATAGATGGCGATCCGCATGTCGTTCTGGACTTCCAGCACGTCAAGCCCGGCAAGGGAGCCGCGTTCGTCAGAACGAAGCATAAGAACATCCTGACCGGAGCCATCAAGGAAGAATCCTTCAACCCGGAAGCGAAATTCCCGAAGGCCCATATCGAAACGAAGACGATGCAGTATCTCTACAACGATGGTGAACTGTACTACTTCATGGACCCGGAGACCTACGATCAGATCCCTCTGTCATATGATCAGGTGGAGGAGGCTATGAAATACCTGAGAGAAAACGATGAGGCGACCATCAAGTTCTATCAGGGCAACGCTTTCCAGGTCGATGCGCCGAACTTCGTTGACCTGGTGGTCACCGAAACAGAGCCTGGTGTCAAGGGCGACACGGCAACCAACGTTACCAAGGCAGCGACCGTTGAGACCGGTGCTGTGATCCAGGTCCCGATCTTCATCGAAGAGGGCGAACGGATCCAGATCGACACGAGGTCGGGCGAATACCTCGGCAGATCGAAATAACGATTTCCAGAAAGGAACGATTCGTCGTTCCTTTTTCAATAGCTATATCTGCGCAGCGAGGTAAAAAATGAAATTCAAGGTCATAGCCATCATCATCATTCTGATCATTGCCGCGTTTACCGGAGGGCTCCTCTTTTATCTGAACGGACTCGGCGCAGTCGATCCAGGCAGCAATGAAGAGGTCTCCGTGGAGATCCCATCCGGCAGCGGAGCGACCTATATCGTGGATCTTCTGGATGAGGATGGTCTGATAAAAAACAAGACTGCAGCCAAGATCAACGCTAAGTTCGGAGGATATACGAATCTCCAGGCAAACACCTATATCTTTAACAAGTCCATGACCTTCACGGAGATCATGGATGCGATCAATACCGGAGCATTCGAATATATTTCCAAGGAATCCATCGAGGTCCCGGATGGGGCCCGGCTCCAGCAGGTGGCGGATGCCATCGCGGAGCCACTGCATTCCACCCCTAAGAAGGTCATGAAGGTATGGTCGGATAAGGCCTACCTTAACCAGTTGATCGACAAGTACTGGTTCCTGACGGATGCCATCCTGGATGAGAAGGTCATGTATCCGCTGGAAGGGTATCTCTATGCGGACACATATTACCTGACTTCGGATGATATCACGGTGGAAGCCTTCACGGAG
Organism: Bacillota bacterium; assembly: GCA_017431395.1. GTDB lineage: Bacteria > Bacillota > Clostridia > Peptostreptococcales > Anaerovoracaceae > Lentihominibacter. Next base: position 9,525 of record JAFRLD010000027.1, read on the forward strand.
ATGTGCCTCGACCAGATGGACGCGGCGCTCACTGAGCGAAAGGCAGCCATCGAAGCCAGCGGCTTCTCCATCCATGAGTTCCTGACGCTCACCTCCATTGTGACCAAGGAGGCGACCGCAGCCGATCAGGCCGGCGTCGCCGGTGTATTCATGAACCGGCTAAAGAGCGGCATGTCCCTCGGCAGCGATGTCACCGTCTGCTATATCTTCCAGGAAGACCGGGTGGATCTGAAGGTCAGCCAGCTCTCCAGCGACAGTCCTTACAACACCCGCAAGGTGGCCGGACTTCCGCCGGGGCCGATCTGCCAGGTCGTAGGGTCTGCCATGGACGCGGTCCTGAATTATGAGGCGAACGACTATCTGTTCTTCTTCGCAGGGCCGGACGGTACGGTCTACTATGCTAAGACCCAGGCGGAGCACGACAAGAACATCAACGAACATCCTTGGAGTGAGGAGGATCTGGCACAGTAACATCATGGATAACAATATCGTCAGCGAGCTCATCTCCTCTTATGTAGATGCGTTTTATGATGAACCGGACGAGGATCTCAGCGAACTCCGTATTTTCGCCGAGGACCGCTACGTCCCGATCATCCTTAAAGATACCGAAGAACTGCTTCGGATCATATTGGCCCTTCAGAAGCCGGAGCGGATCCTTGAAATAGGGACCGCGATCGGCTATTCAGCCTGCTTTTTTGCCAAAACCTGCGGTGCCCACGTCACCACGATCGAGAAGGAGATCGATCTTTATCAGACCGCCCGTTCCAACATCGAACAGCTTGGCTGCGCGGATAAGGTGCTCCCTGTTTTTGGCGATGCCGTAGAAGTCCTGGAGAGGATGAATGCGGCAAGGCCACCGGCTGGCGAAAGCGGCTTTGACTTCATCTTCATCGATGCTGCCAAAAGCCATTACCGGGAGTTCTGGGACCTGTGCGTTCCCCTCTGCGCAGACGATGCCACCATCGTATGCGATAACGTGCTGATGCGCGGCCTGACGGCGACCAGACCGGAGGAGGCGGAGCACAAACACCGGACGAGCATCCGGAACATGAGGGAATTCCTGCAGTTCGTCAAAGAGCTGCCTTATGCGGATACCTGCATCCTGACCGTAGGGGACGGAGTCTCCATCAGCCGGATCAGCCGTCAGGATTACATTGAATTTCAGAAGAATGATCATGAAGAAGATAGAACTGCTCGCTCCGGCGGGCGATCCTGAAAAACTGAAGATCGCGGTCCGTTATGGCGCTGATGCCGTGTACTTTGGCGGAACGGAGTTCAGCCTGCGCGCCGGTGCGGGCGGACTGACCATCCCCGAGATCCGGGAGAATGTCTCCTGGGCACATGAGCGCGGCGTCCGCTGCCATATGACCCTGAACATCTATGCCCATAATGAGGATCTGGGGCCTCTAAAAGCCTATATCAAAGAACTCTCCGGCATCCCGATCGATGCGTTCATCGTATCGGATCCGGCGGTGGTCCAGCTTTTGAAAGAGGCGTTTCCCGCAGCGGAGCTGCACCTGTCGACACAGGCGAACACGACGAATTACCTGTCGGCCCGTTTCTGGTATGATATGGGCATCCGCCGGCTCGTACTGGCGAGGGAATTATCGCTTGCGGAGATCGCCGAGATCCGCCGCAACATACCGGAGGATATGGAGCTCGAAGGATTCGCCCATGGCGCGATGTGCATTTCGTATTCCGGGCGCTGCCTGCTCTCGAACTTTATGACAGGACGTGACGCGAACCGGGGCGCCTGTGCCCATCCATGCCGCTATAAGTACCGGCTGGAGGAGGAGAAACGGCCGGGCGAGTACTGGCCGGTGGAGGAAGACGGCCGCGGGACCTATATTTTTAATTCCAACGACCTCTGCATGATCGAGCATATAGGGGATCTCGCAAAGGCTGGCATCACGTCGCTGAAGATCGAAGGGCGAATGAAAAGCATTTTCTACATCGCCCATGTGATCAAGGCGTACCGGCAGGCGATTGACGCCTACGAAGAGGGAAGGCCTTTTGATCCTGCCTGGATGGAAGAAATGATGAAGGCAAGCCACCGGGATTTCACCACCGGGTTCTATTACGGGACTCCGGGACCCGGGGACCAGAACTATTCCTCGAGCGCCTATTCGAGGGACTACGCGTTCGTCGGCCTGGTCCGGGAGTATGATCCGGATACCGGCTGGGCGACCATAGAACAGCGAAACAAGATGGTCCTTGGAGATAAGATCGAGGTGTTCGGCCCAGCGGGGGACGAGGCCGGCGGATTCACACAGAAAATCCTGGAGATGCTGGATGAAGAAGGGGAGCCGATCGAAGCGGCTCCGCACCCGCAGCAGATCGTCAGGATCCGGATGGAGCAGCCCGTAGGACGGGACTGGATGCTCCGCGTCCATAAGAATGAAGCCTGAAAAAGGAAGGGAGATAAGAAATGGAATCTGATATAGTGCCATTATGGAGCATTATCGTATTTATCATTATCATCGCGATCAACGCATATGTCGTGGCGGTGGAGCGAGCGCTTTCCTCCGTCAATAAAGTCCACATCCGAAGCATGGAGGAGGAGGGAAGCCGCCGGGCGGAGGATCTTGTCCGGATCATCGATGATCCGGGGGAATATATGCCGGCCATGCGGGCGGCCAGCGTCGTGCTGGGAATGTCGGCCGCGGCCGTAGCGGTCGTCTTCTTTTTGCGCCCGGTACAGCTGGGACTTCTTTATCTCGGAATGAAAGAAGGGGACCTGCTCTATGTCATCTCGGTCTGCTGCCTGATCCTGCTTCTTACCCTCGTGATGTGCGCGTTCACCGAACTTTTGCCGCGGCGGATCGCGGTCCTTCACGCGGACGGGATCGCCATGGCGAATACCGGCTTTTGCCAGTTTCTGATCGGGATCATGAAACCGATGACGGTCATTTCCTCCGGCATCGTCTTCGTCTTCCTGAAGATCTTCCGTCAGCGGATCGAGTATAACTATAACGAATACTCCGAGGAGGATATCGTCTCCATGCTGGAGGCCGGACAGGAAAGCGGCGAGCTGAAGGAAGAGGGCAAAAAAATGATCACCGGCGTGTTCGCCTTCGATGACCTGCTCGCTTACGAAGTCATGACCCCGCGGACCGATGTGTTCGCCATCGACATCAACGATCCACCGGAAGAGTACATCGATGAGCTGATGGAGCTCCGCTACTCCCGGATCCCCGTCTATGAGGACGACAGCGACAACATCATCGGGATCCTTTATATCAAAGACTATCTGATCCAGGCGAGGGAATCCGGATTCGATAATGTCGACATCCGGCAGATCCTGCGGACCCCTTATTTCGTGCCTGAGACAAAAAATATCGACTCCCTGTTCTTCGAGCTGCAGAAGACGAAGCAGCACATCGCCATCCTCATCGACGAATACGGCGGATTCTCCGGCATCGTCACCATGGAGGACATCATCGAAGAAGTCATGGGTGAGATCGATGACGAATACGACGAGGAAGAGCCCGAGATCAAGCAGATCCGCTCGGATACCTGGGAGCTTGAAGGCAGCATGGACCTCGATGACATCGACGAAGAACTCGGTCTGGGCCTTGAGTCTGAGAGCAGTGAGACCATTGGCGGTTTCCTGATCGACATCCTGGGTGAGATCCCGGACGAGGATGATCTGGGCCAGCCGATCGAATTCGAGAACTATATCTTCACGATCCAGTCTGTGAAAGACCGCCGGATCGAGAAGGTGACGATGAAGGTCCTGCCTAAGGAGGACCCGGACAGCAAGGAAGGGGATGAATAGGGCCCCGGCCCCGGGCACAGGCGTGGCCTGTCTGTGATTGCGTATACCTGCTTTTTCTGATATACTATTGGCGGTATTTCAGAAATTGCTAAGTTCCGCGAAAGCGGCACTTCGGAGAATAGATAGATGAGCGACAAATACGTTTTTTCGGACGAAGTCCTGGCGGTTTGCACGGTCAATGCGACACTGAAGACCGAAGGCGTCCATGGCATGGCCGGAGGCATGTATGACGCGCTGTCGAAGAACCTGCTGCGCAGGGAAAATGCCGCTAAGGGGACTAAGGTCAACCGCAGCGGGGAGGAGACGGCCGTCGATGTTTCCGTGATCGTGGACTATGGGTGCAATATTCCGTCCGTTGCCTGGGACATCCAGGAGAATGTGAAGAATGAGCTGAAGGATATGGTCGATGTCGACGTGACCGCCGTCAATATCCATATCCAGGGAGTCAGCTTTGACGAGGACGAAGAGAATGACAAGAAATGATGCCAGAGAGATCATGATGCAGATCCTCTACGAGATGGAAGCTGCGAATGAGATGAATGAGGAGACGGTACAAAGGCTGGCCGGAGAGCGTCTCGCCGGCAATCATGTACAGCGCGGGGAGGAGCTTCTCGGAGCGATCGTAGCGGATCTTGAGGAAGTTGACGCGAAGATCAATGCCTGCAGCACCCGCTGGAAGACCAGCCGTATGCCTAAGGTGGATCTGGCGATCATGCGGCTTGCCGCAGGCGAGATGATGTTCGCGGAGGATATCCCGGATGCGGTCGCGATCAACGAAGCCATCCGGCTCGCCAAGAAGTACAGCACGGCGGATTCTTCGAAATTCATCCACGGCGTGCTCGGTGCCATATCGAAGAACGCCTGACAGGAGGCCAGGAGATGTCCGGAAACAGAGTGATTCTGGGTATCGATACGAGCAACTACAAGACATCGGTTGCCGTACTGGACCAGTACAACATTATATGCGACATCAGGAAGTTTCTTGAGGTAAAAGAAGGAGAACGCGGACTCAGACAGTCTGACGCTCTTTTTCAGCATGTGAAGAATCTTCCGGACCTGTTCGCTGACGCAGCCGCGGAATTCGCCACGGAGATGGGAGCCTCCCTAAAAAGCTCCATCGAAGGGATCGCGTTCAGCTCGAAGCCCCGGCCGGTCGAAGGCTCTTATATGCCATGCTTCCTTGCAGGCGAGAGCTTCGCACGGTCCATGGCAGCCGTGCTCAACGTCCCGGTCATCGGATTTTCCCATCAGGAAGGGCACATCCAGGCGATCAAATCCTATACGGAAATGGCCAGCATGGACGAATTTCTGGCATGTCATTTCTCCGGCGGGACCTGCGAGATCCTGCATATAAGAAACCGCGCTTATGATCCTTACAACCTCATCCGGCATGGCGGCTTCCAGCTGATCCACGGGGAGGGTGCTTTTTATGATGTGGACATTATCGGCGGATCGAAGGATATCTCTTTCGGCCAGGTCCTTGACCGGGCCGGCGTCGCTATGGGTTTCCCGTTTCCAGCCGGCAAGCAGATGGACGAGATCGCGATCCGGACGAAAAAAGCCACGAATATGCTGACTCCGATCAGAGTCGAAGGGGGACAGATCAACCTGTCCGGGATCGACACACAGATAAAAAACAAGCTGTCCAGCTTAAGCATCACGAGATCCATCATCAACGTGGACAAGCAGGTGAGGGATGAACTGATCCGTGAGATCTTCGAGAAGATCTCCGCCTGCCTGACGGAGCTGCTCCGGCAGGCGAGCCGGCGGAGCGGTCTAAAAGACATCGTGATGTCGGGAGGTGTCTCATCGAGCAGTTTCATCCGCTCCTCCATCAGCGACAAACTCGAGGAGGAGGACATCATCGTCTACTTCGATGAGAACGAAAACGATCTCGCAACGGACAACGCGGTCGGTACTGCGCTGCTGGGAGGAAAACTCTTATGGGCCTGACACCGATCCGCGTAAGACAATTGAATGCATATATCAACCGTCTTCTGACAACGAACCCGCTGCTTTCAGACGTGGCGGTCATTGGAGAGATCTCGAACCTGAAGTTTCAAAACAACGGGAACGTCTATTTCTCCTTGAAGGACAGTTTCTCGACGCTCCGGTGCTATCTGCCGTCACATACGGCGCCGCAGATCGTCTGCCCGCTGGAGGAAGGGCTGGAGGTCATCGTCAGCGGCATGATCAACGTCTATGAGCCGGGCGGATACTATTCACTGGTGGTAAGCAATGTGGAAGCCGAGGGCAAAGGCCAACTCGCGATCCGTTTCGAACAGCTTAAGGCGAAGCTTTCTGCCGAGGGGCTCTTCGATACGGCACACAAAAAACAGATGCCGGCCTTCCCTAAGAAGATTGCCATCGTGACCTCACCGACCGGAGCTGCCGTTCGGGATGTCCAGAAGACCATCCTGAACAAAAACGACTACGTCAGTCTCCTGATCGTCCCGGTCCTCGTGCAGGGGCCTTCCGCGGCAGCGGATATCGCCTCCGCCATCGATGAGGTGAACCGGGAGCACGATGACGTCGACGTGATCATCGCAGGACGGGGAGGCGGGAGCACGGAAGAACTCTGGGCCTTCAACGAGGAAGTCGTGGCCAGAAGCATCTTCGCCTCGAAGATCCCGGTGATCTCTGCCGTAGGGCATGAAACGGACTTCACCATCGCCGATTTCGTCGCGGACTACAGGGCAGCCACGCCGACAGCCGCAGCCGAGCTAGCCGTCCCTGATACGGAAGCCCTGAGGGAGCACATGGAGCATCACAGGGAAAACCTCAGGACCCTTCTTATCCAGAGGACCGAATTCGCCCGCAGGCAGCTTGAGGCAGCCAGCCCGGCGGCTTTCGCTTCAGGGATCCGGTCGAGGATCGATTATGAACAGATGCACATGGAACGGATCCGGGACGGCATGCTGGATCAGCTGAACCGGCGGATCCGCGAACAGAGCCACCGGATCGATCTGCTAAAAGCTTCGATTGAAGCAGCGAATCCATTCGAGATACTGGGCCGCGGATATTCCATGGTGACAGACGAAAACGGTACTGTAATACGCTCCGTCAAGGAGATGAGAAACGGACAGAACATCACGATCCGCATGGCGGACGGCAGCGCAGACGCGACTGTCTCAGAGCGCAGGAAGGAGGATCTCTTATGAGCGATCAAACGCCATCCTTTGAGGAGGCATTAAAGAAACTGGAAGCCGCATCCGAGAAACTGAAACGACCGGATGTGCCGCTGGAAGAGGCGATCAAGAGCTACAAAGAAGGGCTCGCTTACTATGATACCTGCAAGGCCATCCTGGATGAGGCGACGCAGGAGATCGAAACGCTGACGAGGTAGTAGCATCCTGCTACAGTGGGGGAATGGTCATGAACGATTACACATTTGAGGATTACAAAAAGATCGTAGAAGAGCATCTGTCGGATTTTCTGCCCGACATCGATCACAAGAGCATCACGCTGTATGATTCCATGAAATACAGCCTGATGGCCGGGGGCAAACGGATCCGGCCGGTCCTGCTTCTTGCCGCCTGCGATTTCTGCGGCGGTAAGATAGAAGAGGCGTTGCCATATGCCTGCGCGATAGAGTACATCCATACCTATACGCTGATCCACGATGATCTGCCCTGTATGGACAACGACGATCTGCGCCGCGGGATCCCGACCAATCACAAAGTCTATGGGGACGCCGTCGCAACGCTCGCGGGAGATGGACTGCAGTCCGCCGCTTACGAAGCCATGCAGAGGGATGTACTCCTTTATCTGGACGATTTGAAGGCACTAAAAAAACGGATCCGCGCATCCTATGAGATCACGAAGGGATGTGGCTGCCGCGGCGTTGTCGCGGGGCAGATCGCGGATATGGAGGCGGAGCACAAGACCTGTTCTCCCGAAATGCTTGATTTCATCCACCTGAATAAAACGGCGGCCATGATCGTCGCCGCGATCCGGGCCGGTGCCTCCCTGGGAGATCCGGACAGCAAGATGCTCGAGGACCTGAACATCTATGCGGAGAACCTGGGACTGGCGTTCCAGATCTGCGATGACATCCTGGATGTCGTCGGCGACGAAAAGAAGCTTGGCAAGAAGACCGGCATGGACAGCGAGAATCAGAAGGCGACGTATCCGGCGCTCTATGGCCTGGAAGCATCCAGACAGCGCCTGTCGGAGCTCACGGACTGCGCCGTGGAAGCGCTCTCCTGTTACTACGATAATGCGGAGCTGTTCACCAGTCTCGCCAGGGAGCTCGAACACAGAGGGGAATAAGGATCTATTATGAGCAACTATCTGAAACAGCATAAATTCCCGGAAGACCTAAAAAACATGGACTATGACGAACTGGAGCTCCTCTCGTTTGAGATCCGGGATTTTCTCGTGAGTTCCGTAGCGAAGACCGGAGGTCACCTGGCTTCCAGCCTCGGCGTCGTAGAGCTTACTATAGCCCTGCATAAGGTGTTCGATGCCCCGAAGGATAAGCTTATCTGGGACGTCGGACACCAGACCTATGTGCATAAGATCCTGACCGGACGGACGGACGGATTCGAACATTTGCGCCAGATGGGCGGCATGAGCGGATTCCCGAAACGCTGCGAGAGCGAGTTCGACCCGTTCGATACAGGTCACAGCAGTACCTCCATCGGGCTTGGTCTCGGCACAGCCATTGCCAGAGATCTGGCCGGGGAGGATTACCATGTCGTCTCCGTCATCGGAGATGGGGCACTCACCGGAGGCGGAGCGTTCGAAGCGCTGAACAGCGCCGGTCACCAGCAGACCGATCTGATCATCGTGCTCAATGACAACGGGATGTCCATCTCGCCCAACACCGGCGGCCTTTCGAACCATCTGGTGCGTCTGTCCGGCACAGCGGGCTACGCGAATATGAAGCAGCGGATCAAGTCCGGTGTTTCCCGGGTGCCTGTGATCGGCAACGATATCGTATCCGGACTGCAGCACGCCAAGGAAAAGATCAAATACTCCGTGATCGAAGACGGGATCATCTTCGAGGAACTGGGTTTCAAATACATCGGTCCGGTAGACGGACATGACATCGAAGAATTGTGCGAGGTTTTGGAGAATGCCAAGAGCCTCGGCGGTCCGGTGCTCATCCATACGCTGACCATGAAAGGGAAGGGCTACACCCATGCTGAGAATCACCCGGAGCGTTTTCACGGGATCGGTCCGTTCGACCCCGTCACCGGGATGCCTCTCTCGGGCAAAGGCAGGCCTTCCTGGTCCGATGTCTTCGGGGACAAACTTGTCCGTATGGCTTTCCAGGATCCTAAGATCGTCGCGGTCAGCGCGGCCATGATCGACGGGACCGGACTCGAAGGCTTCAGCCGCACGTTCCCGAAACGGATCTTCGATGCAGGCATCGCTGAAGGCCATGCGGTGACCTTCAGCGCAGGGATGGCGGCCGCCGGACGAAAACCATTCGTCGCGGTCTACTCCACCTTCCTGCAGAGGGCCTATGACCAGATCTTAGAGGACGTCTGCCTGCAGGGTCTTCCGGTCGTATTCTGTCTTGACCGGGCAGGGATCGTCGGTGCCGATGGAGAGACCCACCATGGGATCTATGATATTTCCTATCTCAGGTCTATGCCCGGCATGACCGTTCTGGCTCCCGCGACCGCAGGCCAGCTCGAAGAGATGATGGAATTCGCCGCGAAAGCGGAAGGGCCTGTAGCGATCCGTTATCCGAGGGGCGAGGCGCCTCGGGAACCGGAGCTGCCGCCGTTCGAAGCGGGACATGCCCAGCGGCTTAAAGACGGAAAGGAAGTGGACATCTGGGCTGCCGGCCCGATGCTCCATAAGGCGCTGGAGGCTGCGGAACTCCTGAAGGAGCAGGGCATTACCGCCGGTGTGGTCAATATCGCATCGGTCCAGCCTTTGGACGGGAACACACTAAAGGAGGCGGCTACGAGCATACCGCTCATCGTCACGCTGGAAGATAACGTTCTCTCCGGGGGGACCGGGGAATGCATCGACCGGCTGCTGGCAGAGGATCCGGTCCGGGTGATCAATCTCGGCTGGCCGGACTGCTTCGTTCCCCATGGCAAACAGGAGGAACTGTATGAGGCTTACGGGCTGGATGCCGCTTCTATAGCTGCCAGGATCAAGGAGGAATGCAGGTGAAAGACAGACTGGATGTGATCCTCACAGAAAAAGGATTGTTCGATTCCCGTGAAAAAGCCAAGGCGGCGATCATGGCCGGCGAGATCCTCGTGGACGGACAGAGGATCGATAAACCCGGAACGAAGGTGGACGACGCGGCGGAGATCACCGTCAAGGAGGCTTCCTGTCCCTATGTCAGCCGCGGCGGGCTGAAGCTCGAGAAGGCCATCAAATCCTTCGATCTGGATCTTCAGGGCGTCAAAGCCGTGGACATCGGAGCCTCGACCGGAGGTTTCACCGACTGCATGCTGAGGAATGGGGCGGACCATGTTTACTGCATCGATGTCGGGTATGGACAGCTGGACTGGAAGCTGCGAAATGATCCTCGGATCACGAACATGGAAAAAACCAATGTCCGGTATCTGGATGTGGACCTGATCGGGACCGATGTGGATTTCATCTCAATCGATGTCTCCTTCATTTCCCTCAAGCTGGTGCTGCCGGTGGCGGCCGATCTTCTTCGCGAAGGCGGACAGATCGTCAGTCTCGTGAAGCCGCAGTTCGAGGCGGGAAGGGAGCAGGTAGGAAAAAAAGGGATCGTCCGGGATCCGGCGGTCCACCGTCAGGTCATCGAGCAGGTCATCGGCTATGCGGAGAGCTGCGGATTATGCCCTGAAGGCCTTGATTTCTCTCCGGTCACAGGAACCAAAGGAAATATTGAATATCTTCTTTTCATGACGAAGAAACTATGTAATAATAGAGTGGGTGAGGATGCGGTCCGTCAAGTGGTGGAAGCATCCCATGAACAGTTATAAATGATTTTTGAGGAGGGCTTAAACAAATGGAAGTATCTAAGAGAGTTGGCGCAATGCAGTTTTCACCGATCCGTCGCTTCAACACATTCGCGTTCGAAGCAGAGGCAGCAGGCAAGAAGGTCTATCGCCTGAACATCGGACAGCCGGACGTTGAGACACCGGAATGCTTCATGGAAGCGATCAAGAGCTTTGACAAGAAGGTCATCGCTTATGCGGAGTCCGGCGGTGTGACCGAACTCGTTGATGCCATCATCGATTACAACAAGCAGTATAACATGGTGTTCGAGAGAAAGAACATCCTGATCACCAACGGCGGTTCCGAAGCGCTGACCATGATCTTCACCGCTCTGCTGAACCCTGGCGAAGAAGCTGTCATCGCTGAGCCGTTCTACACGAACTACAACACATTCTGCAACCAGGTCAACGGCAAGCTCGTCCCGATCACCACGAAGGCGGAAGACGGCTATGCATGGGCTGACCGTGAACTGATCGAAGCTTCCATTACAGAGAATACCAAAGCGATCTGCTGCATCAGCCCGGGCAACCCGACCGGACGTGTCCTGACTCTGGACGAGATGAAGCTGATCGGTGAGATCGCGAAGGAACATGATCTGTGGATCATCTCGGACGAGGTCTACAGAGAGTTCGCTTATGACGGAAGAGAAGTCACATCCTTCGGTATGCTGGAGGATATCGCGGACCGCGTCGTCATCGTCGACTCCGTTTCCAAGCGTTTCTCCGCCTGCGGCGCCCGTGTCGGCTGTGTCATGAGCAAGAACGATGAGCTTATGAGCGGCATCCTGAAGCTCGCACAGGGCAGACTCTGCTGCCCGACACTGGAGCAGGTCGGTGCTGCGGCTCTGTACAGACTGGACAAGTCCTACTATGACGAAGCCAAGGCAGAATACGAAGGAAGAAGAAACGCAGCTTATGAAGAGCTGTCCCAGATCCCGGGCATCGTATGCCAGAAGCCGGGCGGTGCGTTCTACCTGACCTGCAAGCTGCCGGTCGAGGACGCGGAGGACTTCCTGATGTTCCTGCTGAAGGAATTCGATGACAACGGTGAGACCGTTATGTTCGCACCGGCGGCCGGATTCTATGCGACCGAAGGACTGGGCAAGAACGAGATGCGTATCGCTTACGTCCTGAACCAGGATTCCATGAGACGTGGCGCAGAGCTGATCAAGCTGGGAATCGAGGCATACAAGGCTGCGGGGAACAAATAAACCAGAAAGGTAAACCATGGCATCGAAACTGTCACCGATGATGCAGCAGTACATCGAGATCAAGGAGCAGTACAAGGATGAGATCCTGTTCTTTAGGCTCGGTGACTTCTACGAAATGTTCTTCGAGGACGCGAAACTCGTATCCCGGGAACTCGAATTGACATTGACAGGTAAAAACTGCGGATTGGAAGAAAGGGCTCCTATGTGTGGAGTCCCTTTCCATTCCGCGGATACTTATATTGCCCGTTTGATCGAAAAAGGGTATAAGGTCGCGATCTGTGAGCAGACGGAGGACCCGGCCAGCGCCAAGGGTCTGGTCCGGCGAGAGGTCGTCCAGGTCGTAACGCCCGGAACACTGCTTTCGGCCACTATGCTTCGGGAGGATGAGAACAACTTCATCGCTTCGATCCATATGGGCTCCGAAGGAGTCGGACTGGCTTACTGCGACATCTCCACCGGAGAGCTAAGGATGACCGGCCTTGAGGGAGCGGACCCTGTGACTTCCATGCAGGATGAGCTCGTCAAGATCAATGCCCGGGAGATCCTGATGGATGAAGCCTCCTCGGAGCTTCTTGATATGGACGATCTCAGGACTTTGACCGGAGCTTTTCTGAATGTGGCGGACGCCGCGTTCTACCGGCCGGAAGCGATGCGCGACTGCCTGCGCCGCCAGTTCCACACCGGCTCCCTGCAGGGCCTCGGGATCCCGGAAGGTTCACCGATGGAGACGGCCGCTGGCGCGCTGCTCCTCTATATCCACGATACACAGAAGAATGACCTCAGCCATATCTCACGGCCCGTCGTCTATTCCACCGGAGACCATATGTCGCTCGATAAAGCGACGATCCGCAACCTGGAGCTGACGGAGACCTTGTTCGAGAAGAAGCTTCAGGGCTCCCTGCTGGGCGTCCTGGACAAGACGCATACGGCCATGGGCTCAAGGCTTCTGAAGCAGTGGCTCCGGACCCCGCTGAATGACTGCGCCCGGATCGGCCAGCGCCTGGATGCGGTGGGAGAGCTCGCGGAGGATGTCCTGCTCCGAAACGACCTTAAGGAAGAACTCAAACGTATCTATGACTTCGAAAGGCTGGCCGGACGGATCGCCACAGGCAAGGCGAACGGAAGGGACCTGATCGCGCTTCGGGGTTCGTGTGAAAGCCTCCCGGAGATCAAACGGCTGATCTCGGACTGCGGGAGCCAGCTTTTGCAGGAGCTTAACGCACAGATCCGGGGCCTCGAAGAGGTTCGGGACCTGATCGGGCGCGGCATCGTGGAGGAGCCGCCGTTCACCGTGAAGGAAGGCGGGCTGATCCGGGAAGGATATTCCGCGGAGCTGGATGATATGAAGCTTTCCATCCGGGACGCGAGGGAATGGATCGCGTCTCTTGAAGCCAAGGAAAGGGAACGGACCGGCATCAAGAACCTGAAGGTCGGTTTCAACAAGGTCTTCGGCTATTATCTGGAGGTGACGAAATCCTTCTATGATCAGGTGCCGGAGGATTATATACGAAAACAGACGCTCGTTGGGAGCGAGCGGTTCGTCACGCCCCAGCTGAAGGAGACGGAACGCCTCGTCCTGAACGCGGAGACGGAGATCAATAAGATGGAATACGATCTTTTCTCCGGGATCCGCAGCCGCCTGCAGGAGATGACGTCGGAGATCCAGGAGACCTCCGCGGCCATCGCCCAGCTCGATGCGCTGGTCTCATTCGCCCATGTGAGCGATCAGAACGGATATGTGCGCCCGCAGGTGGATGAGGGGGATGTGATCCAGATCGAACGGGGCCGCCACCCGGTCATCGAACAGACGATCCGGGATGGTCTCTTCGTCAGCAATGATACATACATCGACCGGACGGAGGCCAGCATGCTGATCATCACCGGCCCGAACATGTCCGGTAAATCCACCTATATGCGGCAGACCGCCCTGATCGTGCTGATGTCCCAGATCGGCTGCTTCGTTCCGGCGTCTGCGGCCCATATCGGGATCTGCGACCGGATCTTCACGAGGATCGGTGCCTCCGATAATCTGGCCCAGGGGCAGAGCACGTTCTATGTGGAGATGAGCGAGCTTTCATACATCCTGAATACCGCGACCCGGCGGAGCCTGGTGATCCTGGATGAAATAGGGCGGGGGACGAGCACCTATGACGGTCTCTCCATCGCATGGGCGGCCGCAGAGTATCTGTGCCGGGAGGACCGCAGGATCCGTACGCTGTTCGCGACCCATTATCACGAGATGACCGTGCTGGAACAGACGCTGCCGGGCGTCCGCAACCTGAACGTTGATGTGGCGGAGGAGAACGGGGATATCATCTTCCTGCACAAGATCGTTCCGGGAAGCGCGAGCCGCAGCTATGGCATCCATGTCGCCAAGCTGGCCGGCGCACCGAAGGAGCTCCTGGATACGGCCAGGATGCATCTCGAGGCGCTCAGCGGCGATATGGAGGAAAATGTATCGACGGTCGCATCAGACTCCTCTTTAGGGGCAGAAAACGCCTCAGAACCTGTTTTAGCGCCTCCTACGGCGTTCGTACCGGCGGCTTCCGTCCCGGATCCGGGTGAAGAGGCCGAGGAACAGCTTTCGCTCTTCGCCCAGGTGCCGGATCCGATCTCCGAACGGATCCGCGGCCTCGATCTGATGAATACGACACCGTCCCAGGCACTGCAGATCCTGGAGGAGCTGAAGGAGTATCTATGATTCGCGTACTGGATAAAAACGTAGCTGATAAGATCGCTGCCGGCGAGGTCATCGACCGGCCGGTCTCTATCGTGAAAGAGCTTCTGGAAAATGCCCTGGATGCAGGGGCTACCCAGATCACCGCGGAGATCCGCGGCGGAGGCAAGGAATATATCCGCATCACGGACGATGGATGCGGGATCCCGGCGGAGGAAACCGGGCTCGCTTTCCGGCGGCATGCCACCAGCAAGATCGAGACCGAGCAGGATCTCGACTCCATCAGGAGCCTGGGATTTCGCGGAGAGGCCCTGGCCAGCATTTGCGCGGTGGCGAGGGTCGATATGATCACGAAAACAGCGGATGCCCACACCGGCCGCCATGTGGTCTGTGAAGGCAGTGAGATCCTGACGGATGATCCGGTCGGATGCCCGGAAGGGACGACGATCACGGTCCAAGATCTCTTTTATAATGTCCCGGCCAGAAAGAAATTCCTCGGTCCGGACGGGGCCGAAGCCCGCCGCATCATCGATCTGGTATCAAGGATCGCCCTCGCGTATCCGGATGTCCGTTTCCGGCTCCGAAGCGGCAGGCAGGAGATCTTCCAGACGACCGGCCGCGGGAGCATCCTGGATAATATCTGCCGGATCTATGGGAGAGATATCGGAAGAGACCTGGTCAAGGTCGACAAAGCCCAGGACCAGTTCCTGCTGCGGGGATTCGTATCGCCTCCGAACATGTCTTCTTCCTCGAGAAACCGGCAGTTTTTCTGCGTCAACGGACGGGTGGTCTCCAGCAAGACCGTAGAGCAGGGGCTTGAGAAGGCCTACCGGGAGCGGCTGTTCGCAGGGCGTTTCCCGATCGCGTTCCTGTTCCTGCAGGTGCCGGCGGACCAGCTCGACGTGAACGTGCATCCGACGAAAAAAGAGATCCGTTTCGACGATCCCTTCGCCGTAGAGGATTTCCTGGCGGAAGCGGTCCGGGAGGCCCTGGAGGGAAAACAGGCCATACCGGCAGTGGAGACGGAGCGGGCGAAACCGGCGGTGGAGACCGCGCCTGAACCTGTAGCAGCGAAGCCTGCGCCTGCAAAGGCTGGGCCTGAAGCTGGACCTGAAACCGAGATCACGCCTGCGCCTGCGGCGGTGGAGACTGCGCCTGCGCCTGCAAGCGCTTCGGAGCAAGTAGACATAAAAAATTTATTGCAGTCTATGAGGGCTGACGCAGAATTAAAGGAGCAAACGGCCGAATATACAGCCGGCAAAGGGGAGGAGCCCCTGGATCTCGCTTCTCTTGAGGTCATCGGGTCCGTATTCCTCACCTATATCCTCGCTACAGACGGCGACTGCCTGTATCTGATCGATCAGCACGCCGCCCACGAGAGGATCTTTTATGAAAAACTGCTCGCCCAGTATCACGCCTCCGAGAAGCTGCAGCAGGAGATGCTGATCCCGCTTCAGATCAGTGTTTCTGCCGACGTGGAGAGCGCGGAGGATGCCTGGATCGGATACCTTCAGGCGATGGGCTATGATATCGAGAATTTCGGCAGCCGGATGTATCTCGTCCGGGCCGTTCCAGCCTTTGCAGGGCCCCAGGAGGCCGAACAGTTCCTGCGCCAGATGCTGCTCGAACTGGAAGCCCGTCCCGATATCCATTCGTTCGCGGGCCTTGATAAGCTGATCATGCGTTCCTGCAAATCGGCGGTCAAAGGAGGCGACGTCCTCCATCCAGCGGAGATCCGGTCGCTTCTTACCCAGCTTGCGGACTGCGATCGCCCCTGGTCCTGCCCGCACGGACGGCCGACCATCGTGAAGCTGACGAAATATGATCTGGAGAAAATGTTCAAACGCTAATGGAAACAAAACGTCAGGAGATACAACCGAATGTACCGGAAAGCGAGGCTCCGATCCGCATCGTCGTGATCGCGGGCCCGACGGCCTCCGGCAAAACGACGTTTGCCATCGAAGTCGCGAAACGTTATAACGGAGAGATCGTCTCCTGCGACTCCATGCAGCTTTACAGCTATATGGACATCGGCAGCGCCAAGCCCACCCCGGAGGAACGGAGCCAGGCCGTGCATCATCTGATCGACTGCGTTGATCCTTTGGCCCCGGACGGCTCTTTTAGCGTTGCAAAATACGCGGAAATGGCAGAAGAGGCGATCCGGGATATCTACCGCCGGGGCAGGCTTCCCATCGTCTGCGGGGGCACCGGCCTTTATCTGAACGCGATCCTTTATACTATGGATTTCGCAGATACCCCGTCGGATCCTGCGTTTCGCGCGCGGCTTGACCGGATCGCAGAAGAGGAGGGGCCCGAAGCCCTGCACCAGATGCTGCAGGAGAAAGATCCTGAGGCAGCGGAGCGGATCCATCCGAACAATGTCAAGAAGGTGATCCGGGCCCTGGAACGCCTTGAGGGCGGGGAGAAAGCCGTACAGTCCTTCTCGCAGGTCCGCCAGAAGAACCCCTTGTATGATCCCATCCTGATCGGACTGACCCGGGACAGGGCCGAGCTCTATGAGCGGATCGACCGGCGGGTGCTGCAGATGATCGATGAAGGCCTTGTGGAAGAGGTGAAGGGCCTTCAGCAGATGGGGCTTACCGAAGAACACATCAGCATGCTCGGCATCGGATACAAGGAGATCCTTGATTATCTGAACGGGAATTCCAAATTTACTGAAGCGATCGAAAGAATACAAAAAAATACACGTCATTTCGCCAAAAGACAGTTAACGTGGTTCCGCAGATATGATACAATGTCTTGGTTGAATCTTTCGGAGTTCAGTAGTGTACAAGAAGCAATGGAGGAGCTGTTTTCGTGGCTGGATCGAAGACTATAAAACTGCATAACAGGAGCGATAAGCCCGACAATGTCGTACTCCGTCAGCACGAGACGGAGCAGAAATGTGAAGAGATCCAGAAAGCGCTGCCATCCTTCATGCGGGGCTTTTTTGCATATTTGAAAGGAAATGTCCTGCCTTTGACCCGCCTGAACTATCTGTCCGATATAAGGTTCTTCTGTCAGTACCTGATCGATGAGACGGATCTTACCAGGGCGGAGAAGCCTTCGGGGATCAAGCTGAATGAGTTCGCGGAGATCCAGGCCATAGATGTGAATATCTTCATCGACTGGTGCCGCAAATACACTGTGGAGAAGGAGGACACCTTCATCGTCTATGAGAACAGCAACAAGACGCTGGCCCGCAAGAAGTCCTCGATCTCTGTGCTGTTCAAGCAGCTATACCGGGACGGCCTTCTCGAGAAGAACATTACGGACGGGTTCGACCCGATCCGCGTTCCGAAAGCAGGGGAGCGGGAGATCAAGGCCCTGCAGGACGATGAGGTCATGATCATGCTGGACGCCGTTTCTACAGGTGCCCACCTGACGGACAAGGAACGGCAATTCTGGGAGAAGACGAAGAGAAGGGACAAGGCGATCCTTATTCTGTTCCTGACTTACGGGCTGCGGCTGTTCGAGCTTCAGCAGCTGAATGTCTCTTCGTTCAACTTCCAGCGGGGAGAATTCAAGATCTACCGAAAAAGAGATAAGGAAGCTGTGATGCCGCTCAATATCTCCGTGACCGAAGTGGTCCGGGATTATATCGAAAACGAGCGCGCTGATGATGATACATTGGAGGAGGTCCATCAGGACGCGCTGTTCCTGTCCCTTCAGGGCAAGCGGATGACGGAACGGGCGATCCGGGATCTCGTGAAGAAATATACCTCGATCGGTATGGCTACCTCCCGCAAGGGAGGCTACAGCCCGCACAAGCTTCGTGCGACGGCCGCGACGAGCCTGATCGGCCGGGGGAACTCAATATTTGACGTGCAGGCACTGCTCGACCACGAACAGGTCACGACGACGCAGCTTTATGCAGACCACAAGATGAATGTCAAACGTGATCTGGTCAAAGATATGGAATGGGAGCTGGAAAGAAAAGGAGAATCCGACTAGATGAAACGTCTGTTTATGATATTTGCTTCGGCTGTGGTCGCAGCCGGACTTTGGGCGTGCCCGATGAGTGTTATGGCAATGCCCGATGATTATGGGGATCTGGTGCAGGACCAGGATACGGGGAGCGTAGACACATGGGATGTCGACACCTCCTGGTTCGATTATCTGGATCCGAAAACACAATATACGATCTCTACAGAAGCGCAGCTGCGCGGACTGGCCAGCCTGGTCAACGAGGAACAGTACCTCTGGAAGCCGAACCGTACGGAATCCTTCGAAGGGGTAACGTTCGTACTCACCAGGGATATTACGCTGACGGATGCGTGGACGCCGATCGGGATCGACAATCAGATCACCTTTGCCGGAGTATTTGACGGCAAGGGCCATTCCATTACCGGGATCGAACTTAAGTCGGAGGATCCTTACTGCGGATTCTTCGGACATCTCTCTGGGACCGTCTGCAATCTCACTCTCGAAGGAAATGTTTCATCTGCAGGGGAGTACTGCGGGGGTCTCACCGGCTATGTCGGCGACACCGGCCGGATCGATAACTGCACCTGTAACGTGCAGGTCGCCGGCAAGGATGATGTCGGCGGGATCGCCGGATATGTCCGGGGCGGCTGGATCCGCGGAAGTGTCAATTACGGAGAAGTCATCGGCGCGAACATGGTCGGCGGGATCACCGGCGAATGCCGGGGAGGCGCGATCCGTAACTGCGGGACCCGCGGGCTGATCGTCTCTAACGGCGCCGGGAGTTTCAACAACGGGACCGGCGGCATCGCCGGACGTTCCGTAGCCGCTTCACGCCTCATCTGCTGTTATAATACCGGGGACATCATCTCCTCCAACGAAGCGACCGGAGGGATCTGCGGCTATACGAACTCCACCGGCTCTGTCGTCGTGAACTGCTATTCGATCGGGACCATCCGGATCGAACAGCCTCAGGTCCAGACGGCGGTCTCCTTCAGCCCGGCAGATATGGCCGGCACAGATGCTGCGGCTTCTGCGGGACAAGGACTCCCGGTCTATGCGGGCGGGATCGCCGGATACGTTGGCTCCGAGAGCCTCCGGATCGAAAACTGCTACAACGCCGGCAAGATCTCCGGGGCCGATTACACCGGAGGGATCATCGGCAGGTGCCAGAACGATCTGTATTCTTCAGGTCCTGCCGCCTTCAAAAACAATTACTATGTGAAGGGCTCCTATGACGGTGCCATCGCTGCGGACAGAGAAAACAAGCGTATGCGCGTCCGCGGCGCTGCGACTGAAGTCTATGAATCCGCTTTCGGA
>JAFRLD010000241.1 GCA_017431395.1 Bacillota bacterium
CCCGAAGGAGGTCATGGGTGAATTCGACGCGCTGCGGTTCGAGCCTTACAAAGAAGGCCTGCACCCGGATATCGTGGTGGCCTTCTGCAATCCGGACCAGCTGTCCGCACTGATCGTGCTCCACGGGTATGACAAGGCGGAGTACGACCGGGTGATCGCATCGACGGTTTCCGGATGCGCTTCGATGGTCCGGATCCCGCTCCATGAACTCCAGAGCGATAAGCCCCGGGCGGTCATTACCGGAACCGACCTGGCGGCGCGAAAATTCGTCCCCGAAGGGGAGCTCGCCTTCGCAGTCACCGGCCCGGAGTTCGATAAGATGCTGGCCGTCACGGAGGAGTGCTTCTTCCACTCGCCGGTCTGGAAGCCGGTGAGAAACCGCCTGCGGGCCGAGGAGCATCTGGAGGATGTAGTGTTCACCAGGTTGGCTTAGTCAAAGCAGGACATTTTAGGACCGGCCTGCCTTTGCGCGAACCCTTGAAGAAACCTGCGGGCAGGTGTACAATATCTATCTAGCGAAAATCTATACAGGAAGGACTATAATAATATGTTTGAAAACTTGAAGAAATTCCAGGCAGATGGGTGTGAAGGATGCTCCAGCACGGATTGCGGATCCTGTGATCAGGCGCCGCAGGAGCCGGTGAACGACCAGAACTGCACACACGATTGCGGCAGTTGCCCGAGCGCGGGCGGGTGCGGCAGCTTCGATCCGAAGAGCCTGCTGGAGAAGCAGAATGAATTCAGCGATGTCAAGAAGGTCATCGCTGTGGTCAGCGGCAAAGGCGGCGTCGGCAAATCGCTGGTGACATCCCTTATGACCATCAGCATGCAGCGGCGCGGGGCGGTCTGCGGCATCATGGACGCGGACGTGACCGGACCGTCGATCCCTAAGGTCTTCGGCATCGATGCGATGGCCGAGGGCAGTGATGCGGGGATTTTCCCGCTGCTGACGAATACCGGCATCAAGACGATCTCCGTGAACAATCTCCTGGAGAACGCCAGTGATCCGGTGCTCTGGAGAGGGCCGATCATCGCGGGGCTGGTCAAGCAGTTCTGGACCGACGTGCTCTGGGGCGAGACGGATTACCTGTTCGTCGACATGCCGCCGGGAACGGGGGATGTTGCGTTGACCGTATTCCAGTCCCTTCCGATCGATGGGATCATCGTCGTCACTTCCCCGCAGGATCTGGTCGGCATGATCGTGGAGAAGGCGGTCAAGATGGCGGAGATGATGGATGTGCCGGTGCTGGGCCTGGTGGAGAACATGGCCTATCTTAAGTGCCCGCACTGCGGCGAAGAGATCCCGGTCTTTGGCGAAAGCAAGACAGCGGAGATCGCTGCGGCCCATGGGCTCGAAGTCCTGGGAAGGATCCCGATCGATCCGAAGCTGGCAGCAGCCTGCGACCGGGGACTGATCGAAGCATTTGAAGGAGACTGGCTCGAGAAAGCGGTCGAGAAGGTGGAGAGCTTATGAGCAAACATATGGAGATGGAGACCGAGAACTTCAAATTCTTTCAGCATAAAGAATGCGAATTCTTCCCCTGCCATGAGGTAAAGGATAAGGCGAAATTCAACTGCCTGTTCTGCTACTGTCCGCTCTATGTGCTCGGTGAGAACTGCGGAGGCAATTTCCGTTACACCGAGAACGGGGTGAAGGACTGTACGCTATGCGGGATCCCGCACAGCACGGGTGGCTACGACTACATCATGGACCGGTTCAAAGAGGTCATAGAGATGGTGAAGAAGGAGCCGGAGGAGAGAGATGAAGAAGAGTAGGATGTTTTTCAAGGCGGTGCTGGCCAGCCTTTGCATGATCGTGATCTGCGGAGCAGCATCGGTGTATGCCGCAACCGTCTTTAATGACTATACCTTCGATGAAGGGTCCGGTGTGATGACGGTGCATTCCGATGTGCCGGAGGATGCGCTTTGGACCGGGCTGGAAGGCGGAAGCGTCAAGGAGATCGTTTTCGATGGTGGCGTGACGGAGATCGGCTCTCACGGGTTTAATGATTACGTTTTCAAGGACGTGACGAAGATCACGTTTGCCCCTTCGGTGAAGAAGATCGGGGACTTTGCGTTCCTAGGACTGGAAGCGCCTGCTCGGGAATATGTATTCTCAGAAGGTTTGGAGGAGATCGGGTACAGATCGTCGGCATCATTGACCTGCGGCATGAGCTGAACGATTTCCTGCGGGACCTGGGCCATTGCGGCTACAGCGTGCGGCCTGCTGCC
>JAFRLD010000242.1 GCA_017431395.1 Bacillota bacterium
ACCTCACTTGTGCAAAAGCCGGCCAGCCTTTGCTTCCCGATGGTTCAGTATACCATATGTGGCGCTTTCTTACAACAAATATGGCGCGCCCACACAAAAACGCGCAGTCAGGGACATCCCTGGCCGCGCCATCGAATCGTGATCGTTCTGCGCTTAGTCTTCCTTCACGCCGACCGGCTCGAAGTATTCCTTACCTACGCCGCACTCTGGGCAGATCCAGTTCTCCGGAAGATCTTCGAAAGCAACGCCCGGTGCTACTCCGCCTTCAAGGTCGCCCTTTTGCGGGTTATAAACATAATCACAAGCCTTGCAGCAATATTTCTGTGCCATAATCTTACCTCCTGTAGTTCAACCTTATTGAATTGAATTCGATTCATTGATCTTGTTCATTGTAACTGAATATACAGAATATTGTCAATAGACTACTGCGTCCTTTCGATTATCTGTGGACTTTCGGTCCGCTTGCCATAGTCCTTCGGGGCGATCAGTCCGGTATCGATATGATCTTTGTATGGATCTGCCTCACCGTCTGCCCCCAGCGGGTGTACGCCATCCGCCGCGAATCTGGTCATCACCATCTTCTCCGGATAGATCTCGCAGACGGTCCCGGTCAGGGTCTCGTCCGCCGCGTGATACTGGTCCGCTGTCCCCGCATCCAGTTCTTCGGGCCCGCAGTTCATAAAGTAGCCCGTGTACCCCGCGTTCAGGTAGGTGAAGTTCAAGGTCTCTTCCGTATACCGGTCGGTGCTCACGTCTTTTGCCGCAAAGGCTGGAATGAGCACGTGCTCCCCCTTCGCTCTATATACGCTGCCGCCGCCCATGTAGCAGTCCCAGCCTTTGGAGTGGTTGTGGCCAAAGAGATAGACGATGTCCAGAGATTTCCCGGCCTCGTTCACTACATCGAAGATGAGCGAGGAATAAAGGTTGTCCCCGGTGCTGTGGCGGGTGCTGGTCCTGGCGGTGAAATGGAGCGGCACGTGGCCCGCGATGAATACCGGCCGGCTCTCCCCTTCTTTGATCAGCTTATCAAAGCAGGCCTTCATCTCCTTCGATGCGCGGGTGACCTTCTTCAGGCAGCCCGCCTCTTTGCCCTGCTTCCAGGGGAAATCGTTCTCCGTGTTGAGCACGTAGACCAGGAAGTCCTCGTACTCATGCAGGCCGGAGCTTGCGATCGATCCAGTCAGCTGGTCGTGATTGCCCTGGACAAATAACATGTCCTCCTGGCCTGCCTCCGGGAATTCTGCCCGGACCGTCTCCCGGATCTCAGCGATAGAATCCTCCGGGCTGAGCTCATAATCGTGAAGCTTCCGGTCGTTGGTGTAGTCCCCGCAGTAAATGATCGTCTCCGGGGTCTTGCCACCTTCGCTTACGGCATCCAGGATCCCTGCCAGGTTTTCCTTTGGCGTATCCCAGCCCTCCACGATCTGGTAATCCGAGGCGAAGAAGATCGCAGTCTCCAGTTCCCCTGCCTTCCTGGTCTCCTGCTTCTTCCCGGTCTTTCTCTGCTTGATATATCGCTTCTCGAAGCCATACTCTTTTTCGATCCCAAATGCCAGCCCCACCTCATCGGTGAAGTAGCCGTCCACATCCAGGTCGATCGCCCGGCGGATCTGGTCCTCACTCAGGAGCGTCCAGGCGCAAAACTGCTTGCCATCCGCATGAGCCCGGTCGACGTTCGCCTGGTTCATCATGCTGAGCTCCGCGGAGATGATATCCACGCAGTCCGCCTGATAGCCCTGTTCCAGCAGCGCGGGCACCTCACAGAGGTACATCTTCGGCATATTCGGGAAACGGTCTTCCAGGATCCTCAGCGTTTCGACATCGAAGCACTGCACGATGATCCGGTCCTGGAAGCCGTACTGCTCTACGAGGGTGGTAAAGGCATCGATCATCCGCTGGTTGGCGCTCTTTAGCTCGACCACATAATTGATCTTCGTCCCGTAGCGGTCAAACACCTCGCTCAGCCGCAGGATCTTCTCTCCTGCATGCGTCGTGAGCCGGTCGATCTCCGCATCGGACATATCCGCGAATGCGCGGGCCGTTCCGGTCAGGCGACCGGGGTCCCGGTCATGGGAAACATACAGTGTCCCGTCACGGGAGATGACGATGTCCTGTTCGATGTTTCGTGCTCCCTGCCTGATGGCCTCATC
>JAFRLD010000243.1 GCA_017431395.1 Bacillota bacterium
ATCGTGATCGGCGTACGGAACATCGACGCTCAGGTCCGCCAGCAGGAGAAATATGAGGCGGTGAAGGAGAAGAACCAGTCCTATGCGAGGGTCATCCGGGCGATCTCCAGAGAATACTTCACCATCTACCTCGTGGATACGAAGACCGACCAGTACATTGAGTACGGATCGGAGAACGCTTACAAGGATCTTTCGATCGAGCGGGGCGGCGAGAGCTTTTTCGAGGATACGAGAACGAACATCATGAAGGTCATCCATCCGGAGGACCGGGAGATCGCACTGGCGATCTGGGATAAGGACCGACTGATGACGATGCTTGAGAAGGATGGGACGGTGTCGGTGACTTATCGGATCATGATCGAAGAGGAACCGGTCCACATCAATTTCAAGGTCACGCACATGACCGAAGAGGAGGATGACGATCACATCATCGTCGCGATCAGCAATGTGGAGGCGCAGATGCGGCGTGAGCAGGAGCTTCACCAGCTGAGGAGGCAGGTGAGCGAAGAGACATCCAGCGAGGAGGGTAAGGAATCATGATCCTGTATTTTTCAGGGACAGGAAACAGTGAATATGTGGCGAAACGGATCGCGCAGAGAAATGGAGACGAGGCTCTGAACCTGTTCGACAAGATCCGCAAAATAGATCATTCGGAACTGCATTCGGAGATGCCATGGGTGGTCGTGGCTCCGACCTATGCGTGGCAGTTGCCGCACGTCGTGCGGGACTGGCTTATGGGAACGGAGCTGACTGGAGAGCGCAGGATCTATTTCGTGCTTACCTGCGGAACGAGCATATCCGGGGCCGGTCTATATACGAGGAAGATCGCCTCTGCTAAAGGGATGGAATACAAGGGCACTGCGCCGGTCGTTATGCCGGAGAATTACATCGCTGTATTCAAGACTCCGGAGCAGGAAGAGGCGATGCAGATCGTGGACCGCGCAGAGGAAAAGATCGACCGGATCGCGGATGCGATCAAGAGCGGCGAGTATCTCGAAGAACTTGGAGGCGGCCGGCTGCAGAGCATGATCGTCAACAAGGCGTTTTACAAGTTCATCATCTCCGATAAGAAGTTCGTTACTACGGAGGCCTGTACCTCCTGCGGACAGTGCGTCCGCGTCTGTCCGGTGGAGAACATCTATCTGGAAGGACCGGAAGGCGAGCCCAGGCACCCGGTCTGGAGCGGCCGCTGCATCCACTGCATGGCCTGCATCAACCGGTGCCCGTTTCAGGCGATCGAGTATGGGAACGCCTCGGAGAATCGGGTCCGGTACCGCTGCCCGAAGACGGTATAGGGGGAGTGCCCCTGGACCGGGCCGCGGACCAGGACGGCAGCCGGGCTTGACAGGACTGCCGGATGCCATTACAATCAAGCTGTGAGAAGTCAGACGAAAACGTTGAGATTGCCACCCATTGCGGGTGGCATTTTTTTCAGGAGGAGATCATGAATCTGTATATGTATTGGCCGATCCTGCTGGCGGTCGGCTCCGATGTAGTCTACCAGATCGCGGCTAAGGGGACGCCGCAGAATCTGAACCCGTTCGCGTCCCTGACCATAACCTATCTGATCGCCGCGGTAGCTTCCGCCGCCATCTATTTCGCGATGAGCAAAGGCGGGAACATCCTTCACGAATGGGGCCAGATCAATTGGGCCGTATTCGTCCTCGGGGTCGCCATCGTCGGATTGGAAGTCGGCTGCATCTATATGTACCGGGTCGGATGGAACGTCAACACCGGCTACATCGTCAAAGCCTGCTTCATGGCGCTGGCGCTTCTGATCGTAGGATACCTTCTTTATAAAGAACAGATCACCGGAACGAAAGTTGCCGGGATCGCGGTCTGTATGTTGGGCCTGTTCCTTATTAACCGTTAAAATTCGTTGAGATGCACTAATTTTCTGTCAAATCAAGAAAAAATTTGTGGTTCAAACACAAATTTTTTCAAAAAACCCCTTGACAGGGAAACAAACAGATAGTAATATGTCGTCATCGAGATAGAGGATGCGCTTAGTCATCAGTAACCGGGCCGCAGGACGTAGCAGCGTCGGCACGGCGAAAGGGGCGGGCGCCGAAGTGGGAGGATCCCTGCATGGAGAATCCTGTTGGGCGGATGAAATAAGATTTATCCGACTGTCGCGAAGAACTACAATAATTCGCGGAGCGCTATCCTGAATAAACGAACGGACAGGAATGCAGAGCGGCAGACTGCGGCCGGGAAGATCGCAGGTCAGGCAGATCGGATCGCCAACCGAGCGGGTCCTGGCGCGGGAGACCAGCCTTTGCAGAAGTCCGTAGGAAGATGATTTCAGGTGGTTGCTTCGTAGCAGCCACCTTATTTAATTCCCGGAGATTCCACAGAGAAGGAGACAAAAGAAAATGACAAAAGCAAGAGTATTCACAGGCGTAGGAACAGCACTTATCACCCCGTTCACCGAGACCGGCGCAGTCGACTATGAGAATTTCGGCCCGCTGATCGACTGGCAGATCGACAATGGCGTCGATGCCCTGATCATCGCAGGTACATCCGGCGAGGGTTCGACCCTTTCTGACCAGGAGCACAAGGATGTGGTGGAGTTCGCTGCGAAACGCGTTGATGGCAGAGTCCCGGTCATCGCCGGTACCGGCAGCAATGATACGGCCTATGGCCTTCAGTTGACGACGGGCTGCGTAGAGCGCGGCGCGGATGCGGTACTGGTCGTCACCCCGTACTATAACAAGGCGACGCAGGACGGCCTGGTGAAGCTCTATTACGAATATGCGGATGCGGCCGGCGCACCGGTGATCCTCTACAACGTTCCGTCCAGAACGGGCGTCAACATCACACCGGAGACCTATGTCAGACTGGCAGAGCACGAGAATATCGTAGCGGTCAAGGAAGCCAGCGGCAACATCTCCCAGATCACAGACCTGATGGCGAGAACGAACGGCAACCTGGATCTCTACTCCGGCAACGACGATCAGATCGTTCCGCTGCTGTCGGTCGGCGGCATCGGCGTGATCTCCGTCCTGTCCAACCTGCTCCCGAGAGAGACCCATGACATGGTCATGGCTTACCTGAACGGCGACACACAGAAGGCCATGGAAATGCAGCTTTATTACAACGACCTGATCCGGTCCCTCTTCTGCGAAGTGAACCCGATCCCGGTCAAGGCAGCCATGAGCTATATGGGATTCTGCGAGAACGCAGTCCGCTCCCCGCTCTATCCGATGGAAGGGGCGAATGCTGAGCGGCTGAGAGAGTCAATGAGAAACGTCGGCATCGAGCTCGTGAGATAAGCCGGGCCGGAGCACTGGAGGAAGACGAACATGCTGCTTTACGATAATTTAGACATCAATAGAGAAGGCCACCTGACCATTGGCGGGCTGGACACGGTGGCCCTGACAGAAGAATACGGATGCCCGCTCTACGTCATGGACGAGGATCAGATCCGGGCAAACTGCCGGGTCTATACCGAGGCCATGCGTAAGTACCTGCCGAAGGGATCTATGCCGCTCTACGCGGGCAAGGCGCTCTGCTTCAAGGGGCTTTATCCGATCATAGAGTCCGAGGGCTTCGGCGCGGACGTCGTTTCGCCGGGCGAGATCTACACAGCACTGGCCGGGGGATTTGATCCGGCGAACCTCTATTACCACGGCACAGCCAAGACCGATTGGGACATCCGGTATGCCATTGAGAACCACGTTGGCTGGTTCATCGTGGATAACTACAACGAACTGGAGGCCCTGGACCGGATCGCCGGTGAGATGGGCGTGATCCAGGACATCCTGCTTAGGATCACGGTCGGGATCGACCCCCATACGCAGGAAAAGATCAATACCGGCCGCATCGATTCCCAGTTCGGCGTCGCCGTCGATACAGGGCAGGCCGCGGATTTCGTGAAGAGGTCCCGCGATCTGAGGAACGTCCGGCTGCACGGATTCCACAGCCATATCGGATCGCAGATCTTCGAGACCCAGCCGTTCCTGGACCAGGTGGACAAGCTGATGGAGTTTGCGATCGAGATGAGGCAGCAGTATGATTTCACGGCGGAGGTCTTTAACCTTGGCGGCGGCTTCGGGGTCCGGTACACAGACGCAGAT
>JAFRLD010000244.1 GCA_017431395.1 Bacillota bacterium
CGTATCATACCAGATGACCGAATCCACATGGTCGATGGCTTCAAGCTTATCTTTGAATTTCGCCACATCCTTGACGTCCATCCCTTCGACCATGACCATGGCGAACCCGCCTTTGCCGAATTCGTCGAGCAGGATGTCCTGACCTTTTATCGTGTCGATCGACTTAGGCAGATACGTCAAAACGTCGTAGTTGATCCGGGTCCCCATGAATCCCAGCACTGACGGGATGAGCAGCAAAACAGCGATGATTAAAATGATCTTCCGGCGTCTTACGACCCCTTGTCCGAAACGCAGCAATTCCTTCTAAATGTCCTTTCATAAAAATCCATGTTCCATAATAAAGCATCCCTTATAAAGCATCTATAAACAAAAAAAATGGCGTGCACAAAATTTGTGCATTCGCCATGATTTGTACTAAAACGGATCGACCCTTCCAGGCCGGACCGGCCGTATCCTCCGGATCCTAACCGATCTTCGTCACCTGCTCCGCGCTCTCCAGCATCGGGCCAATGGTCCCGCGAAAGATCGTGTTATAAGCCTGGGCCAGATGCTCCGGCGTATCCTTCATCCCGCCCTGGATCCAGGTTATAACATTGTTGATGGCTGCGCTCATATATATTTCAGAGGCGATCTGGATCGCTTTCTCCGAGCAGACCATCCCCCTCGCTTCCCGCCCTACGATCACTTTCGCATGGCGCATCATGACCTCGTTGATGAAGCGGACCACGAGCTCATCGCTGATGGACTCGTAGATATGGCGGATCATCTGCTGGTTCTCATAGAGATAGTTCAGGGTCTCTTCAAGACCACCTTCCCAGTCCCCATCGTCCTGGTATCTCCGCATGATCTCACTGGTCTTTTCCTCGAAGATCCAGCGGAGCAGTTCGTACACATCGTGGAAGTGGTAATAAAAAGTATTCCGGGTCAGTCCGCAGTGATCGGTGATGTCCTTTATCGTGATCTTGTCCAGCGGTCTGTCCTGAAGGAGATCCATGATGGCTTCCGCCATCGCCTGCTGTGATAACTTGCTCATGATACTGCTCCATCTTCTAATTCCAGGTGTTTGACCTCAGACATGCCGACGCCGCCGTAGAGCTGCATGCCGTGGACTTTCCCGTCCTTGCCCGTGACATCGATATGGAGCGTTCCGGCCGGCTGCTTCAGGTGATACATGCAGGCGTCCGAAGATTTAAGATCCCGGACAGCGAGCGCATAAGCGGCTGCCGTTGAGCCGGAAGCGCAGCTGCCTTCGAAATAGACCGTGTCCACATCGCGCACATAAACGATCGGCGTCATCCGGCCGGCCTCAGGATCTGCGAACATGACTCCGAACGCCGGAATGTCGCGGTCAGCTTCCTTATATACGTGATCCCTCAGGTGCCCGAACAGGCGATCCAGGAGTTCCCGGCCAAGGGATTCCAAAGTATCCGCATCGATCGAGCTTATGATGAGGTGCGAGATCCCGTCCATGTGGACGAGCTGCCCGTCCAGCTCGTCACAGCCGAGTTTCTCCTTGATATCGTCTGGAATGGGGATCTGCACATCTTCGATCTCCGTCGGGACCGGCATCTGGATCCGGACGGTGCCGGAGCTGCGATTCTTCGCGTCGATCCAGGCATGCAAAGGCTGGTCACACCCGCTCACATCCACGTCGAGTTCCTTGAGGGGCGGATCCTGACGAAGCGCCTCATAAAAGGCGAAGGAACGTGTGGCGTTGCCACAGAATTCAAGCCCGCACATCTCCATACAGGGAAGCCCCTTGCCTTCGGGCAGGATATATCCCACCTGCTCCGCTTCCGGGCAGGCATCCAGCAGCACCTGAGCTACCTTCTGGTAGTCGCGGCGGTCGGTCTCTGTGAGGACGAGGATCGTGATGTTTCCCTCCGGGTTCATGATAAGGTAATCTATCGTGCGAATCATATCGGTCTTACCTTCTTTCGTTCTTACGGCCTTGTCATTTTACGGACTTACGGCCCTGCGGCCGCTTATTTCAAGGCTTCCGGGTTCAGCTGCTGCAAGTCTTCGGGCAGGAAGATGCCGTCTTTGCGGATCAGGACATCGTCGAACCAGATCTCTCCGCCGCCGAAGTCCAGCCTTTGGATCATCACGAGATCCCAGTGGATCGCCGACTGATTGCCGTTTGGCGCGTCTTCATAGCACATCCCCGGCGTCAGATGGAAGCTGCCGCAGATCTTCTCGTCGAACAGCGTATCCTTCATCGGCTGCAGGATATACGGGTTCACGCCCAGGGCGAATTCGCCGAAATACCGGGCTCCTTCGTCGGTGTCGAGCAGCTGGTTGATGCGTTCGGTGTCGTTGGCCGTGGCGTTTATGATCTTGCCGTCTTTGATGTCAAAAACGATATTCTCATAGGTGAAGCCCTGTTCCTCCGATGGTGTGTTGTAGGAGATCCGGCCATTCATGGACTCGCGGACCGGGGCTGTGTAGACCTCTCCATCCGGGATGTTGCGAAGCCCGTCGCATTTGATGGCACCGACGCCCTTGATGGAAAACTCCAGATCGGTCCCGGGACCTTTGATCCGCACACGGTCGGTCCGGTTCATCAGGTCCACGAGAGGATCCATCGCCCGGCTCATCTTGTTATAGTCGAGCGTGCAGACATCGAAATAGAAGTCTTCGAAGGCTTCCTGGCTCGTGCCCGCGAGCTGCGCCATAGATGCGTTCGGATAGCGAAGAACGACCCATTTGGTCTCGTTGACCCTGTAGTCCAGCGTGGGCTGTGTCATCCTATAATATAGGTTGAGTTTTTCGGACGGCACATCAGAAAGCTCCGAAGTGTTTTCTCCCGCGCGGATAGCGATGTAGGCCTGCATGCCTTTCATCTGGGCGAGGGAGCATTCGTCCGCGAACTTAAGTTGTTCCTCCGTGCAGCCAAGCAGGACTTCACGCGTGATCGCGGAGTCCCGGATCTCGGTGTACGGCAGCCCTCCGGCTTTGTAGACGTCCTTGATCAGCTGCCGTGCAAGGTTTCGGCAGCATTCCCCTTCATAAGTGATCAGCACCCGGTCGCCGGGCTGGACATCACATGAGTAGGTCACGAGCAGATCAGACAGTTTCTCGATTCTCGGGTCCATGGCTAGTCTCCTTACTAATTTATATATATATAATTACCCCTATTATATCAGATTATTACGGCAGGATATCAGTTTATTCCGGCAGGTTGCAGGCCTTCTTAGGCATATGGCTATAGACCGGGATCTCGAAAACGACCGGCAGATCGCCGAAATCTTCGTATGCCTGCTTGACCAGCAGTCCTTCCTCTGCAGCTCCTGCTACGTTCGTCATGTATTCGTGGGAACCGATGGAGTCGGCACCATTCATAACGTTGAATTTCTTCGTGTAATATGTGTTCTGGTTCGCGGAAATGTAGTTGTTATAGTAGAACTCCGCTCCTCCGAGGATCGCCTTGAACGGGGAATCCCATGGACGTTCGTAGGAGGTATTTCCTTCGCCTTCGCCCTTAGCGTACCAGAGTCCGCGCTCTACAGAGCTCATGCTGTCTGTGGTCCAGGCGCCGATGTTGAAGAAGTTGTAATATCCTTTGTATCCTTCCTTCTTACCGGAGCTCAGGGAGCTTCCGTCCCATCCCTGTTCCATGATGATCATAGCGGCCAGCACGTTCGGGTTGACTCCGGCCTGCGCGCCGGCATCCACGATGCAGGATGCGAAGGAATCATAATCCCCGCCCGGATTTCTTTCTTCCATGAAGGAACCTTCGATGATCTCACTTACCGTATCGGTATTCTGAGAATTCTCATCGTAGGTCTGCTGCAGGAACAGATAGATATTTCTCTCATTCAGGAAGTTTCTCGGGTCCATGTAGTGCGCGATGGTCTTGCGATTCGCCAAATACCAGTAACCATCGTATTTCTTGCTGCTGCTTTCGCGCTGTGCACTCGGTGCATTCGGGCTGATCAGGCTGTGGGTGCCGCTGTCCTCTTTATCCAGTGCGGTATCCCAGTCCACTCCGGTATCGGCCGGAACGAACTGCCAGGACGGATGTGCGGCATGCAGCTCCTCCAGATAAGGCTGATAGCTTTTCGGGAATCCTTCATAAAAGCCCGGATCCTCAATGTCGCCACCATACTCTTCATCTTTATATGCGTCTTCGGAGGCCTGCTCCTGGTCTTCGACGTTTTCGACATCGTCTTCATCTATATCTTCTATATCTTCGTCATCGATGTCTTCGTCTTCATCTTCATATATATACTCATCGTCTTCGATAGATTCGTCCTCGTCCAGATCCTCGTCGAGATCTCCGTCAGAGTCTTCATCTTCATCTATATCGGAGTCCTCGCTTGAGACCTCTTTATCGGTATCATTATCCGAATCCATGTCGGAACGTTTTTTACCTTTTAGAGAATCTTTGTCGGAATCCTCATCGGAGTCTTCATCAGAAATTTCATCGGAATTTTCGTCTAAATTTTCTTCGGAATCCTCGTCAAAATAAATTTCTTCATCGTCCTCAAGGCCTTCCTCGTCGTAAAAACCGTCAAAATCGGCCTCATTTCCGTCGACATCTTCATATGTTATGTCAACCGATTTTTGGGTTTCTTCAGCATTTGCGAAATTTCCGGTCAGAAGTGGGAAAAGAATCAACAAACTCAGTGAAATCAACAGGATCAAGAAATAACGGCATGTTCTGGTTCTAGTGATAGTTAACATAATTTTCTCCTTGCAAACCATTCCTTAACTTATTTTTGCCCCCTTAAAAGAGCGTAAAAGATGCCGCATTTTACAATAAAACTTATGGCATGTCAAGCGTTAATTTCACCAATTTTTCACCATTTATGACCGAATTTGACCGGTTGTCCAGCTGCCCTATTTCAGTAACCTTTCCCCTACCGGAATATATGAATGTATAAATATTGAATGAATGTATAGAGATGAATAAACATGCATGCATATTAACATGAGGTTCTATGACATATCTATCTGGGGACGGATAAATTGATTCGAGGGGCTAGACCCGATACGTGTTAAAACCGTTAAAACGACGTTTCGTGATTTCGTTGTCTTAGAGCATATCCAATCGCGAATCTTCGTTTTTACATCCAAATTTAACCGACTCCAACGGGTTCGCGCCAAAGCTCGACGATAAAAAAATTGCTCTCTGGGAGTGATCTCAAAGTTTTAATGGGCGTTCGCTCCCATTAATAAAGATATATCACACCCATGAATCTGCAGATCAGGCCATCATCCATGGGTGTGAATCGCTGGGATTCCTGGGTGTGGACTCCCATAGAA
>JAFRLD010000245.1 GCA_017431395.1 Bacillota bacterium
ATGAATAGAAGAATCCTTATATTAACAATGATCTGCATTCTGACAGTTTTGGCTGGATGCGGAGAGAACGCTGAGCCGATAGATTTGCCATCCAATGAGGCTGTCATAAGTATAGAGGTCATTACGCTCGACGGAGCTAAAGCCGATATTACAGAAGCCAATCAGATTGAGATAGTCATGACTGCTTTAAGCGCAGCTGAACCGACTCGGCTGGAATCCGTAAATGACCAGCCTACGAATGTTGACGCCTACGGAACCATCAGCATCAATACCGTTGGTGAATCAACAGTGATTTACTACTACAGTAAAGATAGTAAACACTATATCGAACAACCGTACAGGGGAATCTATGAGATGGAAGATTATTTAGAAGAGACTCTGCTTCAAGAGTAAGTGAAGTGTCGAAATGTCTATGAAGGCAGTTAAGATCATTAATCCCTATAAGACCGGTGCGTTCACACTGGGAGAGGGCCTCCAACAGGGAACTTACCAAGTGAGGATCGCAATGCGGGCTACCGGAAACGACGATTATCTTGCAGCTACGCGCATTGCTGTTGTCAGGATCTGTGTCAAATAGGATATGTGGTTGTGACATTCGCGTAAATCGGGTATAATTACCGTATATTGCAATGTAGACCAGGTGAGGAATATGGCAGAGCAGATAGATAAGAAACTGTGCCGCATCGGAGAGAGAGCGTCCCTGAAAAAAACATTTACAGAAGAGGACATCGCAGCTTTCGCACAGCTGACGTTGGACGACAACGGGATGCATATGGATCCGCAGCTGGCCAGGCGGGGGCTGTTCCGGCGGCCTGTGGTCCATGGAGTTCTGGTGGGAAGCCTGATCTCTTCCGTCATGGGAACGAGCCTTCCGGGACACGGGACCGTGCTGCAGGATCAGCAGATCACGTATCAGAATCCGGTCTATCCGGGAGATACGGTCACGGCAGAGGTCTGCCTGACGGAGGTTCAGGAGTTCGAACGGTACTACATCGCAACGTTAGAAGGCACCTGCCGCAATCAGGATGATGTGCTCTGCGTGACGGCAGTCTGCCACCAACTGATGTTGAAGCGGTTCTTCACAGTAGAAGAGGATTGAATCAAAGAGAAAGGAACACTAAACCAATGGCTATGACAAATCTCGAAAAATACGATTATGCGTTCATGACGAACTTCAGAGCATCGAAGGATGAGCTTCCATCACTGAAATACGAGGGACTCGGCAAATGGGACTCCGTCAGCCACATGGATCTGATCGCAGATCTGGAGGCGGCATTCGATATCCAGATGGACACGAAGGACGTACTGGATCTGTCGAACTATGAAAAAGGTAAGGAAGTGCTGGCGAGATATGGCGTCAGCTTCGATGAATAGATGACGATGAAAGTGATCCGGATCCCATCGGAACGGATGGATTCCAACAGTTATCTGGTAGAGGAGGACGGGCACGTCGTCATTATAGACGGATCTTCTTATGAGGGGATCCTGCAGGCGGTCCATGAGCAAGGATGGACGGTGGATCAATTGCTTCTTACCCATGAGCATTTCGACCATATCTGGTATCTGCAGGAGCTCAGAGAAGCGTTCGGGATGCCGGTCATCGCCTGCAGGCTCTGCAGCGAGCGCATCCAGGACGTGAAGGCAAACCTCTCGAACATTTCAGATCTTCTCTACTATTTCAAGACCGGGATCGTCCGAGAAGGGAAGAGCCGCTCTTTCACATGCGAGGCAGCCGATGTCACGTTCGAGGACCGGTTCGAACTGGACTGGAGGGGGCATACCTTCACCTTCGAGAGGCTTCCGGGTCATTCTCCCGCGAGCACGATCATCCGGCTGGATGACAGCC
This sequence comes from Bacillota bacterium, assembly GCA_017431395.1. Taxonomy (GTDB): domain Bacteria; phylum Bacillota; class Clostridia; order Peptostreptococcales; family Anaerovoracaceae; genus Lentihominibacter. The sequence continues at coordinate 1,847 of JAFRLD010000245.1, forward strand.
ATGTGTTCACCGGGGATTATCTGATCCGCGGCGAGGAGGAGATCACCCGTCTGCGCGATGGGAGCACGGAAGACTATGAGAATATCGCACGCCCGGTGCTTGAGCAGATCCCGGACGGCATGCGCATCTGCCCCGGACACGGGTCGGAATATGAAATGGGTCAGGAGCACGAAGAATGAAGGACGAGAAAAGAACCAGGGAATATTACCGGGAAGCAGCACCTTTTTCCGTGGATCAGACGGAGAAAGACGCGTTCTTTGCAGAGGAATTAAAACAGTTAACGAAGCATCATCGTAGGTCATGTCAGGCCTACGATGATATTTGTAATGGGCTCGGACAGGACGGGCCGTATCTGCCGGTGGCACTCTTTAAGGATCTGGAGCTGCGCAGTGTTCCGGAGGAGGAAGTGGTCCGGCAGGTGACCTCTTCCGGGACGACGGGCCAGCAGGTCTCAAGGATCTTTCTGGATGCTCCCACCGCGGAGCTTCAGAGGTGGGCCCTCTGCAGTATCACAGGGGATTTCATCGGTGGGCGGCGGATGCCCATGCTGATCATCGATTCGCCGGATGTGCTGCGTGACCGCCGCAAGTTCACAGCCAGAGGCGCGGGCATCCTCGGATTTTCGATGATGTCCTCGAAGCGGTTTTATGCGCTTGATGAGAATATGGAGGTGGACTGGGAGTCCATCGAAGCCTTTAAGGAGGCTGCAAAAGCTGGACCGTCCTTCGCCTTCGGTTTCACGTTCATGATCTGGGCGTATCTCGTGCAGGCTCTGCAGCGCGAGGGGAAGTGCCTTGATCTGAAGGACTGCTATCTGATCCATGGCGGAGGCTGGAAGAAGCTGCAG
>JAFRLD010000246.1 GCA_017431395.1 Bacillota bacterium
ACGGGTCACGTTAAAGGTCATGCTGTACGCACAGGGCTCCAGCCCCATTTCCAGCAGATCGCCGAAGTTATACATATTCGTCACGATCCTTCTGGAGTACGGCGCATTCTTTAGCTGCCAAAGCACAGCATCCACCTGGTCCATCTCACCGAACGGGAACTTATACTTCACGCCCATCTGGTAGCCATAAGCCTTACCGATGGTCCCGTTCTCATCCGCCCATTCATCCCAGATCCCGCTGGCGAGATCTGCGGTGCGGTTTGATTTTTTCTGCCAGATCCAAAGCACTTCATCCACGGCGGACTTGATATACGTAGGCCGCAGGGTCAGCGCAGGGAACTCCTCCTGAAGGTCATACCGGTTCACTACCCCGAACTGCTTGATGGTATGGGCCGGCGTCCCGTCCGGCCATTTGGCCCGGACGGTCTGTCCCTCCGTGCTGAAACCGTGCTCCAAAATGTCACGGCACATATTCACGAACAATACATCTGCCTTGCTCATTCTTCACCTCATATCTTCAGGATCACATAGCGTACAACGATGCCGATGAGACCCAGAACGATCACGATCACGCAGCCCCACTCGAAAGAATTGAGGTTCTTCAGGCCTTTTGGCTTCGGGACCCCTTCTTCCTCCTGGCGCCTGCGGTTCTCTTCGTCGAACGCCCGGCCTGTCTGATAGTAATCCATCAGCCAGTCCTTCGATTTGTTCCTGACTTGTTTTTTGTGTTTTTTCTTACCTGATGACATATCTTCAATTCTCCGATTCGATGATCTCGAAGGACTTTTGCAAAAGCTGGTCCAGCCTTTGCACCTCCCCTGCGAGATAAAGATATCCGATCAGCGCCTCGAACGCCGTCGCCCATTTGTAGGTCATGGGGTCGGCATTCTTTGCCTTCGAATGATATTTATGGTTGCGGCAGCGCTTCACCAGCGCCTGCTCCGTCTCCTCCAGTTCATCAAAAAGTTCCTTGCAGACGCGCGCCTGCGCCTGGGCGCAGACGTATCCGGTCGCGATCCGGTGAAGCGTATCTGCCCGGGTGATCCCACGGGCAAGTACCCGCTCCCGAACGGCGGATTCGAAGACTGCATCGCCCATAAAAGCCAGAGCGTCCGCATTCATTCCCCGCAGATCACGGGGCTCCTGCAGTTTCGACTGCCCTGCCTGCATATCGCTCTTTTCTCTCATCGGAGCTTCCTTCCGGTCCTCACTCACGGATGATCTGCACGCCCTGCGGGGTGTCCTTAAGGGTGATGCCCTGCGCCTTCAGCTGGTCTCTGATCTCGTCCGCCCGGGCGAAATTCTTCGCCTTTCTGGCTTCCTGCCGCTCATCGATCAGCTTCTGGATCTCAGGTTCGATCTCGACGGTCTCCTCGATCTCCTGCTGAAGAAGTCCCAGCACCGTGCAGAGTTCCATAAGGATATCCATGCATCCCTTCGCGAATTCGCTGGACGCACCGTCTCTGACCGCTGTGTTTATCGCTGTGATCAGTTCGAACACTGCGGAGATGGCATCCGCCGTATTAAGGTCATCGTCCATAGCGGAGATGAATTTCTCACGATACTTGCCGAAGCCTTCGAGCGTTTCCTTCTCAGCAGCTGAAGCCTTAGTGCAGCCCGGGCCTTCGCCATCTGCCTTAGAGGTGGCGATCAGGTGCTTCAGATTGCTCTTCGCGTTGCGCATTCTCTTAAGGCCGTTTTCGGACTGGGTCAGGACCTCCGGATTGAAATCGATCGGTCCGCGGTAATGGCCGCTGAGGATCAGGAAACGGAGGACCTCTCCGTCGTATTTCTCGAGCAGGTCGCGGACGGTCTTGAAGTTGCCCAGTGACTTAGACATCTTCACGCCATCCACGTTGATGTATCCATTGTGCATCCAGTATTTGGCGAAAGGTTTCCCGTTGTGCGCCTCGGACTGGGCGATCTCATTCTCATGATGCGGGAACTGCAGGTCTTCGCCACCGGCGTGGATATCCAGTGTATCCCCTAAATATTTCTTTGACATGCAGGAGCATTCGATGTGCCATCCCGGCCGCCCCATGCCCCATGGAGATTCCCATGCAATCTCGTCATCTTCCTTGCGGGCCTTCCAGAGGGCGAAGTCCAGCGGATCTTCTTTTTTCTCACCGTCTGCGGTGTTCGTCCGCTCGCTGGCTCCCATGATCAGCTCATCGATGTTCTTTCCGGACAGCTTGCCGTATCCTTTGAACTTCCTGGTCCTGTAGTACACGTCGCCCTCGGACTCGTAAGCATAGCCGAGATCGATGAGTTCCTGTACGAACTTGATGATGTCCGGTATGGTTTCCGTTACTTTCGGGTGGACCGTGGCCTTCTTGACGTTCAGAGCCGCCGCATCCTTGTAGTATTCCGCGATATACTTCTCGCTGACCTCACTCGCCGTGATCCCTTCTTCTTTCGCCCGGTTGATGATCTTATCATCAACGTCTGTGAAGTTCTGGACAAATTTGACCTTATATCCACGGTATTCCAGATATTTTCTCAGGGTATCAAAAACCACGAACGGCCGGGCGTTGCCGATGTGAAAGTAGTTGTACACCGTCGGGCCGCAGACGTAGATCTTGACCTTGCCTTCTTCGATCGGCTGAAATTCTTCTTTTTTTCTGGTAAGCGTGTTATATATTCTCATTCTCCTGTGTCCTCCTGTTTCTCTTGTATGATCTGCTGTTCTCTATAGTCTGCTGTTATCTGTAATCCGCGGTCGGATCCGCTTTCGAGAAATCATCTCCGTGAAAATCCGATCCCCGGGTAATGTGCAAATGGTATTTCTCCGCAAGCCCTACGAACCGGGCGGACTGCTCGGCGTCCTGGTCCGGATGGTAACACTCCAAACCTTTAAGGCCCTGCTTCTTCAGGCGGGCGATGATCTTCTCGATGTTTTCGAAGAACTCATCGCTGCCGGTCCTTCCGATCCCTCTTGCCTGGATCGGATGGGCAAGCACCGGGATCCCCCCGGCTTCGGTGATGATGTCGATCGCCTCCGGCGTGAGGGGCTTCGACTTCTTGATGGCCCGGCATCTGGCGCTTCCCAGGATATCCTTGCCAAAAGCTTCTTTCTGGGTGCTGATATATCCTTTTCTGACCAAAGCTCTGGCTATGACCGGCTTGCCGATGTAGCTGTTCTTGCCGGCCTCCAGATCGTCTTCGGTGATATCATA
>JAFRLD010000247.1 GCA_017431395.1 Bacillota bacterium
CTTCGCCCGGAGGCTGCCGGAGGTCGGCGGCCGTTTCGTGCAGGGCGAGAGTGAGTTCGCTGCTGTGAATATGGTGTTCGGGGCGGCATCGAGCGGGACCCGGTCCATGACTTCGTCTTCGAGCACCGGCATCAGCCTGAAGAGCGAGGGCATCAGCTTTTGCGCCTCGGCGAGGATCCCGATGGTTTATGCCAATATCGCCAGAGGAGGTCCGGGGATCGGCTCGATCCAGCCTTCTCAGCAGGACTATGCCCAAGCGACGAGAGCCTCAGGCAACGGAGGGTTCCGCATGATGGTGTTTGCCCCGGGCGATGTACAGGAAGCGGCGGATATGACCTATGCGGCTTTTGATTACGCACAGAGAGACCGGAATCCCGTGCTTATCCTGGGGGATGGAGTTCTGGGGACGATCATGGAGCCGGTGGTGCTCCCGCCGATGCGTTCCGAAGAGGAAGTACGGCGTCTGAAGGATGAGCTGCGCAGCTGGGCCCTGGTCGGCCATGATCCGGAGAAGGAGGAGAGGTCTTTCATCCTCCCGGGCGGATGGTCCACGAAGCGGTTGGAGCAGACGTGCATCGACAACTCGAAATTGTACGACTCCTGGGCCGCTGACATCCAGGTGGAAACGATCGGTCTGGAGGACGCTGAGGTGGTCGTGACCGGCTACGGCATCTCCGGAAGGATCGCCAGGTCTTCCGTCATGAAACTTCGGGCAGAGGGCGCGAAGGTCGGATACATCCGGCCGAAGACCGTTTCGCCGTTCCCATATCCTACATTCGAGGAACTGGACTACCGCAGGGTGAAGGCGATCCTGGATGTGGAGATGTGCATCCCGGCTCTGATGAAGCTCGATGTGGAGCTGGCCGTGAAAGACAGGACCCGGATCGAGACCTGCCTCCACTCCGGAGGGGAGCTTATGACCAGCAGGGAAGTCGAAGCGGCGATCCGCGGATTACTGTAGGAAGGGGCGGTGAGAAACATGACAGAAATGAGAAAAGTATACAGCCGCACGAACACCTTTCGAAAGGATATGGTTGCGGGATTCTGCCCGGGCTGCATGCATGGGACGATCTTCAAACTGATCGGAGAAGTACTGGAGGAGCTCGGAGTCGTCAGCCGGACAGCCCTCGTCTTTGGCGTTGGCTGCTGCGGCCTCGCCATGGAATATATCACCTATGATAATACGACGGCTGCCCATGGCAGGGCCTGTGCTGTCGCGACCGGCATCAAGCGGTGCAACGAGGATATGCTGGTGTTCACCTATCAGGGAGACGGGGATCTCGCCTCCATCGGTCTCGCGGAGACCATGTCTGCCGCCAACCGGGGAGAAAACTTCACAGTGATCTTCGTGAACAACGGGATCTATGGGATGACCGGAGGCCAGATGGCGCCGACGACACTGGTCGGCATGAAAGCCTCGACTGCTCCGTTTGGAAGGGATCCGAAGGAGCATGGCTACCCTATGCACATGTGCGAGATCCTGAACCAGCTGACCGCCCCGTATTATCTGGAGCGGACGAGCTGCAACACGCCACAGAACGTCATCAAGACGAGAAACGCGATCCGCAAAGCATTTACCAATCAGCTGGAGGGAAAGGGATTTTCGATGGTCGAGATCGTCACGACCTGCCCGACCAACTGGGGCATGAGCGAGCTGGACGCACTGGACTATCTGGAGGATAAGATGTTTGCGGAATATCCGCTCGGCGTCATTCGTGACCGATCAAAGGAGGAGGTGTAGCGACATGCTGAGAAATCTGATGATCGCCGGATTCGGCGGTCAGGGCGTCATGATGATGGGAAAACTCCTGGCAGGTGCCGTCTGCACATCTACGGATCTCAACGTTACATTTTTTCCTTCCTATGGCGCAGAGCAGCGTGGGGGAGCAGCGAACTGCTATGTCGTGATCTCCGATGAACCCATCGGTGCTCCGCTGGGAGATGAGATGGATGAGCTCGTAGTGATGAATGACACATCCCTGCATCGTTTTCTGGATAAGCTGGTCCCGGGAGGGGTCCTGTTCACAAACTCCACGATCGTGAAAGGACCGATCGATCGCGATGACATCACTGTGATCGAGGCGCCTGCGACCCAGATGGCCCTTGAGATGGGTTCTCCTAAGGTCCTGAACATCATCATGCTCGGGGTTTATATCGGCTATACACAGGCGATCGGAGAGGATCTGATGCTGGAGGGGATCGTGCAAAAGCTGGGCAAGAAGCAGAAACTCATCCCACTGAACAAGGAGGCTTTCGCTAAGGGTCTGGAGATCGGCCGCTCTTACAGGGAAAAGGAGTAGGAAGATGGACTACAGGCAGGAATACCAACAGAAGCTGCGGACCCCGGAGGAGGCGGTCCGCATCGTTAAGGATGGGGATTGGGTCTATTACGGCGCTCTGCATAATTTCCCGCCGCTGCTGGATGCGGCGCTGGCGAAGAGACGCGATGAGCTGCGCGGGGTCAGTTTTCGAGGCAATCTGATCCCGTTCCGGATCGAGGTCGCCGAGTGTGACCCGACCAGAGAGCATTTCTTCTATACGACATGGCATTGCTCCGGTTATGAACGAAAACTCGTGCAGCGGGGCCTGTGCAATTTCATCCCCATGGTGTACCGGAACCTGCACGCGTACTACCAGTACTATCTGGAGGTCGACGTGGCCATGATGTGCGCGACTCCAATGGATAAACACGGCTACTTCAATCTGAGCTGTACGGCTGGCGCCTGCGGGGGACCTCTGAAAAAGGCCAAAAGAGTCATTCTGGAAGTCAATGAGAGCATGCCATGGGTAGAAGGTGATGCCGGCCAGACGATCCATATCAGCGATGTCGATCTCGTTGTGGAAGGGGAGCATGCTCCGCTGATCGAGTTCCCGACCCCGGTCCCTACGAAAGAAGATGAGGCGATCGCGGAGCACATCCTGCCTTATATCACAGACGGGGCGACCCTGCAGTTCGGGATCGGCGGTCTGCCGGACGTGCTCGGTGCGAAGATCGCGGAGTCAGACCTGAAGGATCTCGGCATGCATACAGAGCTGTGCTCCAACGCCTATCTGAAGCTGTTCGAGGCCGGAAAACTGACGAACAAAAGGAAGTCATGGCATCCGGGCAAAGGCGTGATGGGGCTGGCGGCAGGCGACCAGGCCCTGTACGACTGGCTGGATCATAATTCCGGTCTGGAGGGGGTCCAGCTGGATGTCGTCAACAGCGCGGAAGTCATCGCCGCCAACAGGGAGCTGATCTCCATCAACGCCTGTGTTTCCGTCGACCTGCTGGGCCAGATCGACTCCGAGACCTCCGGTCTCAGGCAGATCTCCGGGACCGGCGGGCAGCTGGATTATGTGACTGGCGCGGTCATGAGCGGGGGAGGCAAATCCTTCATCGCCATGAACTCGGTGTACAGGGATAAGGCCGGCGAAGTCCGGTCGCGGATCCAGCCTTACTACACCCAGGGAGACGTCATCTCCGTCCCTCGGAGCCAGGCGAACTTCATCGTGACAGAATACGGGGCCGTCAATCTGGCCGGACGGAGCACATGGGAGAGGGCCGAGAGGCTTATCTCGATCGCCCATCCAGACTTCCGCGACCAGCTCTGTGAGGAAGCGGAGAAGATGGGGATCTGGAAAAAGAGCAATAAAAAATAGGGCATCCGCCCTATTTTTTACCGGAGATGCTTCTCGAGCAGGTCTGCGAACAGCATCGCGTTCTCTTCGCTTGTGAAGATCGCCCGGGCGGAGACGTCGTTTCCGCCGCCCTTGCCTTGATAGAAGGAAGCGTATTCCCGCACCAGCTGACCGCATTTAGGATCGCCGCTTGAAACGAGAATGAACGAAGTGTTCTGCTTCGCATAGAGCAGGAGGAGTTTAGGCGCGGTCTTCATATAGCGTTTCGCCATATCGAAAGCATCATCAAGGGAAAGATCCTCGAGCGTCCAGACCAGAAGCGGCGTGTCAGGCTCTTCCTGAAGACGGGCTTCCAGCGCAGCGCATTCCTTGTTCTCCAACGCTTTTTTGATGTGGTAGAGCTGATCCTTCACCTCTGCCAGTTTTTCCTCCTGGACCCGCAGTTTCGCAGGGAAATCGTCTATTGACGATGAATGGCTGTTAGAGAGATCGGTCAGGATCGCGTGCTTGTGATCGTAGTCAGCCAGGGCGCGGGCGCCGGCTTCGAAGTAGATCCGGAACATGTTCTTGTAATTCTCCACCTTATAGATCTTGATGAGACCCACCTGGCCGGCGGAAGCGGGATGTGTGCCGCAGCAGGCGACGCAGTCCGCCGCATTCTCGGGAGAGCCGACGCAGACGATGGAAATGTCTTCATCGAAGGCCAGCTTTTTGCGAAGAGGCATCTTCTCTGCCTCCTCCCGTTCATCGAAGCGAAATACGCTGACCGGAGCGTCGGACCAGACGACCTGGTTCGCCCGGCGTTCACACTCCAGAGCGAGATCCATATCGATGGCTTCCGGCCGGTCCGTTTCAGGATCGGTCGGATCATCCTCCAGACTGATATCGATGGTCATATAGTCATCGCCCATATGAAATCCCCGGTTCACACCTCCGCAGCGGGCATAGAAGATCCCGGACTGGATGTGCTCACCGCAGTGACGCTGCATGTTGTCAACACGGCGGTCCCAGTCGAGGCGGCAGTGAACGGTCTGTCCTTCTTCC
>JAFRLD010000248.1 GCA_017431395.1 Bacillota bacterium
AGCCTCAGGTCAAGACGGCGGTCTCCTTCAGCCCGGCAGATATGGCCGGCACAGATGCTGCGGCTTCTGCGGGAAAAGGACTCCCGGTCTATGCGGGCGGGATCGCCGGATACGTTGGCTCCGAGAGCCTCCGGATCGAAAACTGCTACAACGCCGGCAAGATCTCCGGGGCCGATTACACCGGAGGGATCATCGGCAGGTGCCAGAATGATCTGTATTCCTCAGGTCCTGCCGCCTTCAAAAACAATTACTATGTGAAGGGCTCCTATGACGGTGCCATCGCTGCGGACAGAGAAAACAAGCGTATGCGCGTCCGCGGCGCTGCGACTGAAGTCTATGAATCCGCTTTCGGACATTTAGCCGCTTCACTTGGCGATGCCTATATGGATGATAAGGCCGGAGCATACGGGAGCCAGGGGTATCCTGTGCTGACCTGGCAGCAGGAGATCCAGTCCGAAGAGAACCTCGCCGTCCTCGACCATGTGAGCAAGCAGGTCCTCCGCCGGCTCCACGATGCCAACCTCTTAATGGACACCGAAGACATCCTGCAGGGACGTATCTTCTTGGATTTCTTCAACATGGATTCGATCTATGAATCTGTACCGGGCAATAACCCGAGGCTGCCTCTTAAAGGAGAATGAAAGGAACTGACTGACAATGAAGCAAAACACCTATGAACTTTTAAGAAATGAATTCCAGATCGACGAGCGGATCCTCAAACTGATCGACGAAAGCGAGCAGGAGACGCAGGCTCAATTCGAGGCGCTCGATGATATCATGACATATAACCAGTATAAGGTCTTACACGCCTTCCAGAAGAATGACATCCGGGAGGCGCATTTTTCCTGGACGACCGGATACGGATACGATGATATGGGAAGAGATGCCGTGGAGCAGGTCTATGCGGACATCTTTCACACGGAAGCCGCTCTCGTCCGGCCGATCATCGTCAACGGGACCCATGCGCTGACGCTGGCTCTGATGGGACCATTGCGTCCCGGGGATGAGCTGATCTACTGCACCGGCGGTCCTTATGATACGCTGGAGGAGGTCATCGGCATCCGGGGCGAAGGGAAGGGGTCCCTTAAGGATTACGGCGTGAGCTATAAGCAGGTGGAGCTCGCGGAGGATGGTTCCATCGACCTTCCTGCGGTGGAGCGCGCCATCGGTCCTGCGACGAGAATGGTCTGCGTCCAGAGAGCGACCGGCTATGACTGGAGAAAAGCCATCACCATCGACGAGATCGAGCGCTGGGCCACCTTCGTTCACAGTATCCGTCCTGATATCATCTGCATGGTCGATAACTGTTACGGGGAATTCCTCCATGTGAAAGAGCCTACCGATGTGGGCGTCGATATCATGGCCGGCTCCCTGATCAAGAATCCAGGCGGCGGGCTCGCCCTGACCGGCGGCTATGTGGCTGGCCGTGCGGACCTGATCGAGAAGGTCTCTTACCGGATGACATCTCCCGCGGTTGGCGGCGAGTGCGGCCTGACGTTCGGCCAGAACCGTTCCGTGCTCCAGGGCCTCTTCATTGCCCCCAGGACCGTGAATGGGGCAGTCAAGGGTGCGATCCTCTGTGCTAAGGCTTTCCAAAAGCTGGGCTTCGATATCTGTCCAACGCCGGAGGATACCCGCAGCGATATCATCCAGGCGGTGAAACTCGGCTCTCCGGAAGCGGTCTCCGCCTTTTGCGACGGAGTCCAGGCAGCCGCACCGATCGATTCCTTCGTAAGCCCCGTCCCGTGCGATACACCGGGATATGAGGATCCGGTCATCATGGCTGCCGGCGCATTCGTTCAGGGCTCCTCGATCGAGCTTTCTTCTGATGCACCGATCCGGCCGCCATACATCATCTATTTCCAGGGCGGACTAACCTATGAGCACTCCAAGTTCGGAGTCATCAAGGCGCTGCAGGCGCTCCTTGATAAGGGGCTGCTCCAGCTATAAAGGCTTTATTATGACGGAAGACAGATCTACAGCGACAAATACAGATCCCATAAAGAAAAAGCGCAGGGACCGGTTCCGCAAGTTCTCAGCGATCGTGAAGCTCTGCCTGCTTCTGGTGATCGTGCTCGGGATCCCGGCCTATCTGTTCTTCTTCGATCATCAGTTCCTGGACCAGTTCTCTTCGATCGAGGACGTTGAGGCGTTTTTCGCCCAATACCGTCATCAGAGTATATTCGTATATATAGGACTTCAGATCCTCCAGCTCGTGATCTGCATCATCCCCGGACAGGCCCTGCAGTTCGCGGCCGGCTATCTGTTCCATTTCTGGCTCGGCCTGCTCCTGACGGCGATCGGAGCCGGCATCGGGACCGTGGTCACGTATTATCTGGCGAAGATCCTGGGGCATGACGCGATGCATATGATCTTCGGGGAAGAAAAGATCAACAGCCTTCTGGAAAAGATCAACAGCAAGAGGGGAGTCATCCTGGTCTTTCTGATCTACCTGATCCCGGGGATCCCGAAGGATCTGTGCACCTATGCGGCCGGTCTCTCTGAGATGAAGCTGAAACCGTTTTTTCTCTTGTCCATGACCGGACGCATGCCCGGCATGATCGGATCGCTTCTGATCGGACAGCAGGTACAGACGGGCGGTTATACAAGTGCCACGATCATCGGGGGAATCGCCGTCGTTCTCTGTGTTCTCGGGATCATCTTCCGGCGAAAGGTCACGGATTTCACCGACCGGATGTACACGAAACTGCAGAAGATGCTGTAGGGCTTCTTTCGAAATCGGTTGACCTTATAGGAAAAATCTGTTAATATCGTAAATGAACAGGGAGTAGTTCGCGCATAGGTATGAAGCCAGAGACCCATATGCGCTGCGCATGACGTCAACACGTCCACGGGACCGGAATGCGCACTGAGAGAAGAACGAGACTGTATCACAGTTTGTTGTGATGCAGTTTTTTTATAGGAGGATAGAAGCGTGCAGGACATGCTAATACATTTCGGAATACAGCTTGCGATCCTGACCGTGGGATTCGTGCTGCTGATCAAAGGGGTCGACTTCTTCGTCAAAGGTGCCTCTACGATCGCCCATAAATTCGGTGTGCCCCAGATCGTGATCGGTCTTACCGTGGTGGCGATGGGCACCAGTGCTCCGGAGGCCGCGGTCAGTATCAGCGCAGCCATGTCCGGCAATGCGGATATCACGATCGGAAATGTGATCGGCAGCAATATCATGAACATTCTGGTGATTCTGGGGATCACCTCACTGGTCGCGCCGCTTCCTGTGGACCGGAGCGCGGCCAAGGTCGATATTCCATTTAACTTCGGCATCACGCTCCTGCTGCTCCCGCTGGGTCTTCTGGGCGCATCGGTGAACCGGTGGGAAGGGGTGCTTCTGCTTGCGGTGTTTACCGCCTATATGGTCTATCTGTTCCGGCAGGCCATAAAGAACCGGGACACGAAAGAGGAGATCCGTCCTACTTATGGCCAGGGAAACCTCTGGACCATTATATTCGTCACTCTGATCGGGCTGGCCATGATCGTCGCCGGCAGCAAATTCACCGTCCATGCCGCCACGGAGATGGCACTGGCTCTAGGCGTCAGCCAGCGTATGATCGGCCTGACGGTAGTTGCCTTCGGCACGTCACTTCCGGAGCTCGTCACTTCCGTTACAGCCGCGAGGAGAGGGAACACCGGCATTGCCATCGGCAATATCGTCGGAAGCAATATCTTCAATATCCTGTTCGTTATCGGACTTACCGCGGTGATCACACCGATCGCATTTATCAAAGCGTTCCTTCTGGACACCGGCGTGGCCGCGTTCGCTGTCCTTATTCTATGGATCTTCGCAGCTAAGAAGGGGATGCTGGGACGTCTCAGCGGAGTGATCATGATCGTCTGTTATGCCGCTTATTTCGCCTACGTGATCGCGTTCTGACCCTGCAAACGGTAATTATTTACTAACTATGCCCCGTTCGAACAAATGTTTTCATTTTTCTATTGACAGCGAACGTATATTCTGATAGTATTGCCTCACAAAGAAAAAGAACAAACGTTTCTGGTCGTGAACGACGTTAAGAAAGTGAGGCATAGATATGGATACTACGAGAACAAACCGCAGGACACGCGTCAGAGTTAAGTCTAAATTCAGATTCATCACATTCCTGATCATCATGTTCGGACTGATGGTCGGAGCCTTCGGATTCGCTGCAGGCACATATGAATCCACAGCATCCGTGACCACGGATTATGCTACATACGCCGTAGAAGCCGGCGATACGTTGTGGGACATCGCGGAACAGGTAAACGACAGCGACACGGATACCCGTAAGGTCATCCATGCGATCTGTCAGATCAATGAGATCCACGCGGATGATCTGCAGCCGGGGATGGTCCTGGTCGTTCCGACCAACCTGTAGTTCTATAACATACATACGCAGCTTCGCAGGAACACTCCCGTTAACGATCATCTGTTTCTGCGAACCTATTACCTCGGCCAAACCTCGACCCTAGGTCACGGTTTGGCCCTTTTTTGCCTTGATAACCGCTGCTGCCGTACTATTTACCCTTATAAAACTTGTTAAAAACAGGGTCAGACCAGCTTTTTCATGAAGAAATTACTTGACCGTGACCTAAGGGATAACCTTATACTTTCCTCAGATAAAGGTTGCGCAACCGTTCAAATTCCAACATATGCGGCTTGTTTGGAAGCCGAAGGAAAATGAGGAGGAAAAGGAAATGAGACCTGTTTATGAAGTTCTGACGCAGCAGGACGTCGAGAAGATCCACGAAACTTCACTAAGGATCCTCGAAGAAGTCGGTGTGGTCTTCCAATATGAGCCTGCGCTCAGGCTGCTGGAGAAGCACGGAGCGAAGGTGGATGGTGAGATCGTAAGGTTTCCGCGCCAGATGGTAGAAGAAAAAATCAAGACGGTACCTCAATCATTCATGTACCACGCCAGAAATCCGGAGAAGTCCTTCGAAGTGAATCTGGAAGACACTCACTATGCCAGTCCATGTGGGGCGCCTTTTGTGATCGATCTGGACAGGGGGAGGCGGGAATCCACCCTGGACGATTTCAATGAGATCATTAAGATCTGTCATATGCTCCCGAATCTCGATGTTCACAGCAATATACCATGTGAAGTAACAGAACTGGGAGAAAAGCCGACCTACCGAAGGAATCTCATGACTTATAATACCCTGAAATATAGCGATAAACCTTTGATGGGAAGTGTTGACGGGTATGAGTCCGGGAAACAGTCCATAGA
>JAFRLD010000249.1 GCA_017431395.1 Bacillota bacterium
CTTCCCCGGCCGCATCGTCTCTGGTGCTGCCCAGCACATGATAGGTCTGGTAGTCTTTCACGTCTACGATATTGGTGTGGCCTCCGGAGATGACCAGCGCCATAAATGGCGGTTCCAGATCCGGATGGGCGATATAGTTGGCGCAGACGTGCCCCTGGATGTGGTTCACTCCGATCAGGGGTTTTCCCGTGGCGAGGGCATAGGCCTTCGCTGTCGCCAGGCCGATCAGAAGCGCCCCGACGAGGCCGGGCCCATAGGTCACGGCGATGGCATCGATCTCATCCATCGATATGCCCGCTTCCTCCAGCGCCTGATCCACCACCGGATTCACATTGTCCAGGTGGTGGCGCGAGGCGATCTCAGGAACGACTCCGCCGTACAGTTTGTGTATCTCGATCTGGGATGAGATGATATTCGAAGCCGCCTCCCGTCCATTCAGGCAGACCGCTGCCGCCGTCTCATCACAGCTTGATTCAATTGCGAGAATAGCGCATTTGCCATCTTTCATATCTATACTTACTCCTCACTGTCATGGCGCCACATGATGAGGGCGTCCTCATGGCCGACCTGATAGTATCCTTTCCGGACGCCGAGAACCTCGAATCCGAACTTCTCATACAGCGCCCTCGCCGAAACATTGCTCGCCCTTACCTCCAGGGTGTAGTGACGGATCCCCTGCTCCCCGGTGTGCTCCAGCATCGCCTCTATGATCTGGGATCCGATCCTGCGGTTCCTGAAGCCGGGCTTCACCGCGACATTCGTGATATGCCCCTCATCCAGGATCCACCAAAGGCCCGCGTAGCCCACGACTTCCCGGCCGATCTCCGCTACGACATAAAACGCCCGCGGGTTTTTCCCAAGCTCCTCCCGAAGAGATTCCCTGCTCCAGGGGTCCGGGAAACAAAGCGTCTCGATCTCATAGATCGCATCGACGTCTTTCACGTCGGCCTGCCGAATCGTCATTTCCGTCATGGCTGTTCCTTCTTCGGACGGCCGCCCTCCGGGCGGCTCTGCTTCAAGCGATCCTTCAGCTTCTTCTCTGCCTCCGCCATGCGCAGGTACTCCGGCTGCAGATCCATATAATCACAGGCTTTTCCCCTGCGGTATAGCTGCAGTCCTCTGAGGGCAACGGTCTCCGCGTCCTGGTACCTGCTCTCCTTCGGAGCATACAGGATCCGGTAAGGCCGCTCCGAGGCCCAGGCTTCGATGATCTCACCGCAGGTATCGATCCCATCCCCGAGGAACAGGATCCTCTCGAAAGGCTTGCTGTCACCGCCATTTTCGGCTCCGTACCGGTCGATCTTCTCCAGGAATTCGGTCATCAGGCAGGAGGCTTCTTCGATCCTGCAGACCAGCTCCCCATCCTTCATTTCATACGCCGCTCCATAGACCTGCTTCCTGCGGGCATCCAGCGCCGGACAGATCAATAGATGACCCGCCGCATTGGGCTGCTCCGTTCCGCCCTCCGCGAGACCTGCCGCATCGTTCGGCGCATCCCCGCGGGCTTCCTGCGCCCGCAGCGCCAGCCCTTCCAGACTGGGCACAGCGATGCATGGGATGTTCAGGATCTGCGCGAGCGCCCGGGCCGTCGACACTCCGATACGGATCCCTGTGAAGGATCCCGGTCCATGGGATACCGCGACCGCCGTGAGGTCCCCGGCCTTAAGGCCGTTCTCCTTCAGGATCTGATCGATCTGCGGCGTCAGGTTCTGCAGATGTGAGAACCGGTCGCTGCCATGGATGACTCCAAGGATCCGGGCCGCACCGGCTTCGGGAGTACCGGCTGTGGCTCCAGTAGCACCTGCTTCAGCCTCAGACACTTC
>JAFRLD010000250.1 GCA_017431395.1 Bacillota bacterium
GCCAGATCAGAGAGGTACTCCTCCAGAATGGGAGCATCCTCCGGCATCTTAGTGAGCAGGATCTCCCTGGGGATGTTCGGCAGCCGGCTGTAATGCTGGTTCAGGAAAGCGGCAAGCAGCCCTTCGTCCCCGGCATCCACAGACTCAGAAGCCTCCAGTCCGAAACTCTCCCGTCCGATCAGCTTGCCTTCGCGCACGAAGAAGACCACCATATAGGTCTCCTCGGTTCCTTTGGCGGGAATGACGACATCCGCCTCATCGCTGTGATGCATGACGACGCGCTGGGTCTCTGACAGAGCTTCCGCCGCAGCCAGATAGTCCCGGTAGATGGCCGCCTGTTCATAGTCCATGGCATCCGAAGCTGCCTGCATCTTTTCCTTTAAC
The DNA here is from genome assembly GCA_017431395.1 of Bacillota bacterium. Classification (GTDB taxonomy): domain Bacteria; phylum Bacillota; class Clostridia; order Peptostreptococcales; family Anaerovoracaceae; genus Lentihominibacter. Next base: position 385 of record JAFRLD010000250.1, read on the forward strand.
GCTGTCTGCAGCTTCTTGCTGCGGCCGCTGAGAAAATCCGCCGCCCCTTCCACAGCCTTGGCATACTCTTCCGGATCCACGTTGCCATTGCAGATCCCCCGGCACTGGTTGATATGATAGTTCAGACACGGTTTGAAGCCCGGCGGGAAAGCTGTCGCCGAGCACCGCTTCAAAGAAAAACTGGCATTCAAAAGATCCACGATCCGGTTCACTGCCCCCGCATCGCTATAAGGGCCGAAATAGCGGCTCCCATCCTTGCGGATCAGCCGCGTTTTCATGACCCTCGGGTAGGGCTCATTCGTGATCCGGATATACGGATAGGTCTTGTCATCCCGCAGGAGGATGTTGTACTTCGGCCGGTGTTTCTTGATCAGGTTGCACTCCAGGATCAGCGCTTCCATCTCGCTGCCGACCTTGATGTACTCGAACTCCGCGATCTGGCTGACCATGCTCCGGACCTTCGGATCCATGTGCCTTGAGGATTGGAAATACTGGCGGACCCGGTTCCTGAGCGAGATCGCCTTGCCGACATAGATAATGTTCCCGAGCTTATCCTTGTGCATATATACGCCGGGACAATCCGGGAGTTTTTTCAGGTTTTCCTGAATATCGAACATTCGCGTGCCGCCTATTCCTAATCCTGTACCTGTTCCTATTTCTTATCGGACGGATCGGGCTGATCAGGCTGATCGGATCTCGCCGGCCGTTCCGACCTGAACCCTCTCCTCGTCCGGCTCATCACCTCGCGCCGCTCCGTATCCGTCAGCTTCGCATGGTGTCTGGGCGTGTTCACGTCACTGACCTTAGTGGACTCGAGCATGGCGAACAGTTCCTCATCGCTCATGGATTTCTGTCCACCGGTAAAGGACGTCTTCGGTGTTATTTTCATCTTCGGCATATCCGGTGCCGAGAATCTGCCGCTGGAACGGCTGGATGTATTGGTCCAGGCGTTCAGCTCCTCATTGGAGATCCTGGATGGTCCCTTAGGGATCGGCTGGATGATCTCCTCGCCGGTAACATCAGACAGCTCTGCCCGGGTCAGCCCCACGCCGGCGGTCCGCATGTTCTTCAGCTCATCCTTGATCTCCTTCTGCTGTTTCACCCGGCTCTTCTGTTTTCGCGAGCGCCGGATCAGGAGCAGAATGATGATCAGCAGCACGACCGCTCCTGCGATCCCGCAGGTCAGAGGCACATCCTCATCGGCGATCCCGATGTAAGACAGCGGGCCGCCCTCTCCCACGGATGCGAGCGCATAGATGTCCTGCTCGCCGACGAGCCTGCCTTTGCCGTTAAAGACAAGAGCCTGGCCCATCTTCTGGCCTTTCTTGACCGGGGCCGTGACCTTCTCCTCATCGAAACGGAACTCCGTGGTGAAGCCCTGCTCCTCCGCCGTTCCCTTATTGATGGTCACGCTCAGGTCTTCCTGGATGCCAAGCTCCACCTTTCGCTTCTCGCCATGCTTCACGCGGCGGACGCCGACCACGCTTCCGCCCTCGATCACCTGATACGTTTCATA
>JAFRLD010000251.1 GCA_017431395.1 Bacillota bacterium
ATGACGGCGAATGCGTTCAAAGAAGATGAAATGGCTGCATATCAGGCAGGGATGCAGGCACACATAGCGAAACCGATCGATGTGGATGTTATGATGAGCACCCTCACGCACGTATTAAAAAACGCGGAAACGGCGGATGGGGATCCGGATCAGATATAATACACCGGGTCTCTTGAGCCCAGCAGGTCACTGAGCTTTTGGCCATAAAAGAAGTCGTGTACCATTTGATGGTATTCTTTCCACATAGGCAGGGTCAGGCAGGAATCAGCGCGGGGGCAGACATCGGCTCCCTCTGCGAGACATGCGACCGGTGCCAGAGTGCCTTCCATGAGTTCCAGGATCTCTCCCACCGTATATTCTTCAGCTTTCCTGCAAAGGCTGTAGCCACCGCCTTTGCCGCTGACGCCGTTCAGCATATGTCCCCGTACAAGTTCTTTCACTATGATCTCCAGATACTTCTTGGAGATCTCCTGCCGGTCGGCGATATCTTTCAGGGGAATGTTCCCTTCCCCTTCATGCTGCTCCAGATCGAGCATCACACGCAGAGCGTAGCGTCCTTTCGTTGATATCATCTTATTGTAACTCCTTTTGAATGTTCGATATCTCTGTTTAACCTATTTTACTACAGGATAAATAGATTTTTCAATAAAAAATCCTAAATACCTATTGACATAGTAGGCAAATAGTATTAATATAACATCGTTCGAACAGAGAGGAGAAAAGATAAATGAGCGATTATAGATTTGAAACATTACAGTTACATGTAGGACAGGAACAGCCGGATCCGGCGACCGACGCGAGAGCCGTACCGATCTATGCTACGACAGCGTACGTATTCCATAACGCGCAGCACGCGGCCGACCGGTTCGGCCTGGCGGATCCGGGCAATATTTACGGAAGACTGACCAATTCCACCCAGGGCGTTCTCGAAGAGAGAGTGGCGGCACTGGAGGGAGGCAGTGCGGGACTTGCTCTCGCATCCGGCGCGGCGGCGATCACTTACACGATCCAGGCGCTGGCAGCGGGCGGCGGCCACATCGTCGCACAGAAGACCATTTACGGCGGGACCTTCAATCTGCTGGAGCATACATTGCCGCAGTACGGGATCGAGACAAGTTTCGTGGATGCACACGATCTGGCGGAGGTCGAGTCCGCGATCAAGGAAAACACGAGAGCGATCTTCCTCGAAACTCTGGGAAATCCGAACAGTGATATTCCGGACATCGATGCTATCGCGGAGATCGCGCACAAGCATGGCCTGCCTTTGGTCATAGATAATACGTTCGGGACTCCTTACCTGATCCGACCCATCGAGCATGGCGCGGACATCGTAGTCCATTCCGCGACCAAGTTTCTGGGCGGACACGGAACGACGCTGGGAGGGATCATCGTAGAAGCGGGCAGATTCGACTGGAAGGCCAGCGGCAAGTTCGGAAATATCGCGGATCCCAATCCCAGCTACCACGGAATATCCTTCTTTGATGCGGTGGGACCGGCAGCCTTCGTGACCTATATCCGCGCGATCCTGCTGAGGGATACCGGCGCAACGCTTTCCCCTTTCAGTGCTTTCCTGCTTTTGCAGGGGGTGGAGACGCTGTCTCTCAGGCTTGAGCGCCATGCGGAGAATACGAGGCGGGTCATTGAATATCTGACGAGCCATCCACAGGTCGCGAAGGTAAACCACCCGTCGCTTCCGGATCATCCGGACCACGCCCTGTACCAGAAGTATTTCCCAAGCGGCGGCGGCTCCATCTTCACCTTTGAGATCAAAGGTGGACAGGAAGCCGCGTGGAAGTTCATCGACGGGCTGGAGATCTTCTCACTTCTCGCCAATGTGGCGGATGTGAAGAGCCTGGTGATCCACCCGGCGACGACGACGCACTCTCAGCTGACCGAGGAGGAGCTGAAGGATCAGGGGATCTTCCCGGGAACGATCCGGCTGTCCATAGGAACGGAGCACATCGATGATATCATTGCGGACCTGGAGAAGGGATTCGCGGCAGCGAAGTAGGAAATGAAATGACTCAAACAAAAGGGGAGGTATATACATATGGCAAACATCTATAAAGGAACACTGGAGCTTATCGGTAACACACCGCTCGTAGAGCTTATCAATATTGAAAAGGATCTGGGACTTAAGGCGAAGCTTCTGGTCAAGCTGGAGTATTTTAACCCGGCGGGAAGCGTGAAGGACAGGATCGCGAAATCCATGATCGAGGATGCGGAGGCCCAAGGGATCCTGAAAGAAGGTTCTGTCATCATCGAGCCCACCTCTGGCAACACAGGTATTGGCCTGGCAGCGATCGCCGCGGCCAAGGGGTACCGGGCGATCCTGACCATGCCTGAGACCATGAGCGTGGAGCGGAGAAATATCCTTAAGGCTTATGGCGCTGAGATCGTTCTCACGGAGGGAGCGAAGGGGATGAAGGGCGCGATCGCTAAGGCGGAGGAGCTGGCGAACGAGATCCCTGGCGGATTCATCCCGGGACAGTTTGTCAATCCGGCGAACCCGAGGATCCACAAGGAAACCACCGGACCGGAGATCTGGAAGGATACCGATGGTGAGGTGGACGTGTTCATCGCCGGCGTTGGGACCGGCGGTACGGTGACCGGCACCGGAGAATACCTTAAAGAACAGAAGCCGGAGGTAAAAGTCGTGGCGCTTGAGCCGGATGACTCCCCGGTGCTTTCCGAGGGCAAGGCTGGCGCCCATAAGATCCAGGGCATCGGCGCGGGATTCGTTCCGGATGTGCTGAATACCGCAGTATATGATGAGGTCTTCCGGGCAACGAATGACGATGCTTTTCAGGCATCGAAGTATCTGGCGAAGAAGGAGGGCATCTCCGTTGGCATCTCCTCCGGCGCGGCCCTGCATGCGGCGATCGAATACGCGAAGAAGCCGGAGAACGAGGGCAAGACCATCGTAGCACTCCTGCCGGACAGCGGCGACAGATACTATTCGACCCCGCTGTTTACCATAAATTAGCAAAGAATACCCCCGCTTCTTCAAGCGGTCGGGATGAATTTGCATTGAATGGCTGCAGCCATTCAAAAATACACGTGCGGAGCATTTTTCAGTAGACTTCAGGTGTCGTCTGTGGTAGAATGAATCAAGGAGATAAGAACACACGTTCTTTAACGAAAACATGATCACCCACAGAGCCTATGAATTCCGGATCTACCCGAGCCGTGACCAGCAGGACCTCATCGCCAGGACCTTCGGCTGCACCCGCCTGGTCTACAACCACTACCTTGCCGAGAAGAAGCAGCGGTATGAGAAGTCAAAGACCACCATGTCCTATGCGGACTGCGCGAAGGATCTGACCCGGCTCAAGAAAGAAAAGACTTTCCTTAAGGAAGTGGACAGCATCGCATTGCAGCAGAGCCTGCGGCATCTGGATGACGCCTTCATGGGCTTCTTCAAACGCGAAAAGTCCGGCTATCCGAAGTTCAAGAGCAAGCGCAGCAGCAGAAGATCCTACAGCACGGTGTGTGTGAACGGCAACATCCGCCTGGAAGATGGGAAGATCCGCCTGCCGAAACTGGGCGAGGTGAGGATCAAAAGGCACCGGGAGATCCCGGAAGGCTGGATCCTGAAGTCAGTGACGGTGAAGCAGACTCCCAGCGGCAAGTATTTCGTCAGCATTCTTTTTGAGTACGAAAACCAAGTGCCCGAAAAAGAAGTGAAGAAAGCCGCCGGCCTGGACTTTTCCATGCC
>JAFRLD010000252.1 GCA_017431395.1 Bacillota bacterium
GGTTATTTCTTGAATACGTCGACCAGGATCTCCAGATTCTTCGGGCTGAGCAGGTGTGCGCGCTCCTGGCTCTCCCAGATCTCCGGGTATTTATCGACCGTTCCCTCGATATGGGCGAACAATGTCGACAGTTCTTCCGGGCTCATGCCGATCTGCTTGGCGTGTCTTTCGTACTTCTCCGGAGCCTCTGCGATCGCATCCGACATCTGCCGGTACATTTTCGCATATTCCCCGCTGGTCATGCCTTCTACATTGGTCAGCTCCGGATGGAACTGGTCTGCACCGAAGGTCTCTTCGATCAAAGCCTTGATCGCATCCGGTGCCATGGCACATTTCTCTATATATCCTGCCAGCTTTCCAAAATGCTCTGTAGCTTCTGCACCTTTTGCCTCATAAGCCTTCTTGATTTCTTCAATCTTTTGTTTCATATTATTATCCTCCTTATGGCATTCATCTCTGCTACCAGCCTAGTATAACCAGCATTTTTGTCTTTTTCAAGCATTCTTGAACATTTGTGCCGCAAGTATCAAGAGATATATTGTCAGGATCACTATAGCAGCGAAAACCGCATATCCCGCAAGGTAGTACTGCGGGCCCGTGATAGAAGCGATCCATTCCAGCGGGGTCCCTGCCGACGGCCAGTTCACGAACATATAGTTGCAGTGAAAGGCCTTATCGAACAGGTAGACCGGCGGCACGACCAGCAGCAGAAAAACCGCATCATAATGGATGTGGCGAAGGCCAGGGCAGACCAGCCTTTGCGTGAGGCAAAGAACCGGATAAAGCACCAGCAGACCGTGCCAGAGGAACCCGTACAGGTTCATGAAGCTCCATACCGGATAGAGATGCGCCCAGTCCGGAAACAGGAGCGCCGCGATCGATCCGGGCAGGATCAACGTCACTGCGATCTCTCCAAATACACCCTTCCACTTCGCCGTCCGTGAGATGGCTATCAGCAGGAAGAGGAACACGCCCAGGCTGCACAGGTGCAGAGGCAGGTATCCCGCGTTGAAATGGCCCTGTGATAGCAGGAGTAAATCTTTGCAGCATTCCAGCGCGAGCATGATAAACGGGATGCTGACCATGATCCGCTCTCTTCCCTCCGGCCTCTGCCTGCGAAACCAGCAGACGAATCCTATGATCAGCAGCGCGAGAACGGCCAGTGTCACCCAGTGCTCCGGGCTGAACCGGCCGTACCCGATACCCTCCGGCAGATCCTCATATTGTTTCCAGAAATAATGCGTTCCTTCGCTCATGTTTACAGTTTCTCTCTTACAGTTTCTTTTTCCAGAGCTTCTCTGACAGCTTCACCTGGGGGATCTGTATGCTGACACCGGTCAGCAGCTTGACGAGCCAGAGGAAAAAGATCAGGACCGCGATCGGGATCGCACAGGACGTCACGATCAGCACAGCTATGGATTCCGTGATCCGGTTCAGCGTGTTCTCGAACTTTTCGAGCTGTCCGTTGACGCCGCCCTTCACTTTGTTGAACAGCTTCTCGATGACCGTGTCATCTTCCTCGTCTCCAACCGTATTCTGGATCTCTTGCGTATTGTTCCGCGTATCCTCGATCGTCTGCTGGATGGACGCCTCATAACTGGCATCGATCTTCTCGGTCACGATCCCGCTGACCGGTATGATCGCGAACATCATGAGGGCGAACAGGATGAGCTTGATCCCGACGGCCCTCCAGGTCTCCCCGGCGAAGAGCCGCGCCGCGATGAGGATCAGGCAGCCGATCGGGATGAGGAACCGGAACGCCATCACGCCGGTGATCGTCACCATCCATTTCTCGAGGTAGATCGCTGCCAGAATGAACATGAAGTAACCGCTGAGATCCGCCAGCTCCTCCGCGATCGGGGTCCCGGCATCCCCGGGGAGCAGCGAGATCGCGGTCGAAGATGCCGCCGTCACTCCCATCAGTTCCGTTACATTCGTCCGTTTTTCATCCAGTGAACTGTAGGTCCCTGTGAAGCTGTCCTCCGAGGATGCTACCCCGGAGATACAGAAAAACGATATCGCTGCGATGGCGACCAGAAGAACGATGATAACGATATTGAGGATCTTCCTGTTTTTTTCACTCAGTCTCTCGTTCAGTTCCATAGACGCCTCCTTCCTTCTTTTTTGTACACGTATGTTTCGTTCACTTATGCTATAATTATTACAGGTTTTCACCAAAAAATACAGTCCGAGATGTGATATGAGATGAAGCGTGAGGTACTAAAATGGCAGATGTGAAAAATGCACCAACATTATACCGTTCTAAGAGGGAAGCTCTTGGCTGGTCCCGGGAGCACGCTGCGGAGCAGATCGGTATTTCCGATGATAAGCTCGAGCGGATCGAGAACGGGAAGCAGCTCCCCAACCCACAGGATGTCCTGCTCATGTCCGACGTCTATCAGGCTCCCGAACTGTGCAACTACTACTGTAACAGGGACTGTGAGATCGGTCAGCTGTATGTCCCGAAAGTCCCTCAGGCGGAGCTTCCGCGCATCATCCTCCAGCTCCTCGATTCGGTCTATAATGTTCAGGACATCGAGAAAAAGCTGGTCCGGATCACCGCTGACGACTACATCGATGAGACCGAGATCGAAAGCCTGGCCCATGCCCAATACACCCTCGAACAGCTCTCCATCATGATCGAGGCGCTGCAGCTGTGCATCGAGCGAAAGATTGATAAGGGCGAGATCTCCGCTAAAGCCTACGCCGCCGCCTACGAGCGGGCCGCCTCTAAGAAGTAAGCCTTCCGGGCCCTTCCCTCATGCCTTATTGCGAGTATATGATACGGCTTTCCCGCCCCCTTCAACACCCTTAAAAAATGCGAAAAAAAGTCCGCATATGCCGAAACATTTGCGGAACTAAGTTCGTTTAAGGCGGGGGACACCGGAAGCCGGCGGCTTAGTGATCCGACTCCCCGGCGTTGAACTCCGGGTTCCCGTCGATCAGGAGCAACTGCAGATACCAGCTATCCGTAACGTGGACCGCGATGATGACCGGAGTTTCTTCCAGGTCATTTTCTTTTAGCACCTTCTTGACGGAGTCGTTCAAGCGGGTGAACCTCTTCAAGGTCTTCGCCGGATCATCTCCTTCATCACACGTTGCCCAGATATAAATGCGGCCTTCCGAAACGTACCAGTTGTTTTCGCTATCGTCTTTATCGACCTCCGTATCGATCTCAAGATAGACCGATCCGAACAGGATCTGTTCATCCTTGAGCGGTTTCGTCCGCTTGGCCACATATTCCTCGATGTCTGTCATCGTTGACCGCTCACTGATCTGACCTTTTGGAGGATAGGCCGGGCGCGAGCTCTGGGTCCCTTCCGTAGGATCCCGCCCTTCTGTCGGCTCCGTCCATTCCGTGGGCTCCGTCCATTCCGTAGGATCCGTTTCCCAGGGGTCGGGATCATCCTCGACCATATTGCCGATAAGAGCTACTCCCAGCGAGGCGAAGATCACGATGAGTATGAAAACGGCAGCTGCGATAACCGCCTTTCTTGCTGTCTTGTTACCGCTTCGCTCCGCCAGATAGATCTGCACCGGATTCCGTTTCTGTCCGCTGCGCTCGAAATGCCCTCGGGCCCGATCATCCGCCGGTCGATACTCCGCATCAGGGATGTCTCGGGGAACATCCCTGGCAGCGCCTATGGCATCAGCGACCCTCGCCTCAAGACCCTCTTTCGCCGTATGTTCACTGGCGGCTTTTCTGGCCGCCAGCTCTTCCTGCATGCTCATGTATTTCTTCTTCTTCATGCATCCATTATAAAACGGCGCATACTGATATTCAAGCGGTCACAGCCCGGGCTGCCTGCCTTACAGCAGTTTCTCCTCCCATTCCTTCTCCCTGAATCCGGTCAGGACGAAATCATCGCCGATGAGCAGCGGCCGCTTCACCAGCATGCCATCCGACGCCAGAAGTTCGATCTGTTCTTCCTCACTCATATCCGGAAGGCGCTTCGAAAGCCCCAGTTCCCGGTATTTCATCCCACTGGTATTGAAGAACTTCTTCAGCGGAAGCCCGCTCATCTCTATATAACTCTGCAGCGCGTCGGCATCCGGGTGGTCCCCCTTGATATCGATGACCTCATGCTCGATGTCATGATCTCTGAGCCAGCTCCGTGCCTTCCAGCAGGTGGAGCATTTCTCATAACAATAGACTCTGATCATTTTTCTCTCCTTTCTCAGTATCCCCAGGACTGCAGGCCGCAGGTCTTGCTGACCCGGAAAAACTTCATGAAATCCTTCTTCTTCAGCCAGAACATCCCGCAGTTCGAGAAGTCCGGATGCTCCGTCGCCTCATCCAGGACCGAGAACCCGATCTCGTTTCCCGCAAGTCCCCGGATATACGCGTATACATCATCTTCCAAAGGCTGGACCGGCTCGTAGATGGCCTTCATCTTGATATTACCTGTTCCCATTTATATATCCTCCATATATCAACAATCTGAAAAAACGTAAAAGTGATCGATCGCCTTAATTTTACCAGTATTGGTTATAATTGTCAATATATGTTAGGTAATTTATGGAATTTCTATTCCCGCGCAACCACCGTGATCGCCGCCAGAATAATGGCTCCCCCCAGTAGCTGCAGAGGCGTGAGCATCTCGTGAAAGACGATCCAGGAAGTGATCACCGCCACCAGCGGAAGCAGGTTCATCACGATCGCTGTGGTCGTCACCGGAAGGTTCTTAACGCCGACCATATAAAGCAGCTGGGCGATCGCGATGCAGACCACCGCGAAGAACACGGTCAGCGCCCAGTTTCCCGGCGAGAAATGCAGGACATTCTCCGGTTTATACAGAAGGAAGATCGGCAGCGTTACAAACAGCGCCGATACGAACAGGCCGGTCGTTACGGTGAACGTAGGATACCGTTCATGCAGGGGTTTCGCGATGATGATGTAAGCGGCCCATTCTGCCGAGGCGAGAAACAAAAGGCCGATCCCGGCCAGCCCCCCGGAGAGGGCTCCGCCCCCGGCAAAAATGATGAGGGCAACACCTGCGATCGATGCGACCACCCCGGCCAACTTCATAGGTGTGATCCGGGTCCCGAAGATCAGCCGGTCCCCGAACAGGCTGAACAGGGGCACGGTCGCCAGAATGATCGATGACAGGGACGCACTGGTCCAGGCGATGCCGATGGCTTCGATTATGTAATAGGTCCCGATGCCGATCCCCCCGGCAAGAAAGAACCGGAGAAGGTCCCCCCTGTCGATGTTCAGTTTCCCGAACCGGATCCTGTGCAGAGCATAAAAAAGGATGGCGATCACGGCTACCCGGATAAAGACCAGGTTGACCGAGTCGATATAGTCCGAAATGTATTCGATGAACACGAAATCAAACCCTCCTGTAACAGGAAGGTAGATCGCTGCGAGAAGGGCAGAGAGATTACTTCTTTTTTTCTGCTCGGCATCCTGAGTCATTTACCTTGTTCGACCTCCTGGATCTCCTTCTGGGAGGCGTTTTTCAGGGAATAGGTGTCGAAGGCGGGCTCGCTTGGCAGCTGGATCTCGATCCGGTTGATCTTGTCCATCTTCACGTATCCCTGCTTCATGTCCAGTTCGAACACATGGCCTCCGACGCTCCGGTCTTCAGAGACAAAATGAAAATGCCATCCGGGCGCATTGATCCCGTCCATATAGTCCGGATAGTACACACAGATGAGGGTCCCCGCGACCTGTGAGAAGGCGAAATCCTTCTGGGTCTTCTCGAGGATCTCCTTTAATGCGACATGGTGCGACCGGTACGGTTCCTCTGATCTTGCCCGGACCGTCTCGAACTCCCCGTCGATCCGGACGACATGCATGCTGTTCAGTCCGAAGTGCTCCTCGATCTTCAGATCCAGCTCCATCTTCAGACGGTCGATATCATGGATCTCCTCAAGCTCGAACTCCCGGTCTCCGGACAGGAAGGTGACCGATGCGAAGGGCACTCCGGTCTCCAGAGGCACTTCATGTACGGATCCGTCGCTGGTCGCCCGGTAGCAGTGTCCGTCCACCACGATCATCTCCCCGTTCACATCTTCGAACGTCCCTAAGCCGGAATCTCCATGCTCCAGTAACTGTGACGCTTCGCAGACCGACCTCGTATACCCGAGGGCCAGGGCCTGCAGCGTCGATACCTGATATATAATGTTATCTTTCATTTGTATTCCACCTTGACATGCCGCGTCGCGAAACAATAGAGCAGCGGCATATAGTACGCGCTAAAGCGAATGACATCGCCCGGCTTCCATTCCCGTCCGCTGTCTGTCACATCCAAAACGGTGTGATCACTGCTTCCGGCAACCACGCTCACCCCGGGCGTTTTCGGGACCAGCTGGAGGGCATTGCCTATATCCTGACTTCCTATGGCCGCGATCGCTCTCGTCCGGACGCCAAGATCTTCGAATTCTATGACCTGGCCGGACCAGTTTTTGCGGGCCCCGCCGGGAGCAGACGGTTTATCAAAGACCCCGGCGACATCGATGCCCTGCTCTCCGAGGAGACGGCACATCACCTCCGCGTTCTGCCGGACCGCTTCCAGATCCACTTCCAGTACCGGGTACCGCATCCTGCCTTCCATCTTATTTACGTCTCCTTCTGTTCTTTATCCGTTCAGGATCTCCACGTCCTCCAGAAAACGCCGCATACCGTCCGGCGCTTCCGAGAGGTCTTCCAGGTTGGTGTCCCCAAGCTGGACCAATTTGACGCTCCCGTGGTAATCGCTGCCTGCGGTGACATACAGGTCATTCTTCTCCGCAAGCTCGAGCATTCCGCTCTGTATTCTCGGCGTGAATCCGGAATAGTATGCTTCTACACCGGCGAGTCCGTACTCCATCAGATGTTGCAGCCGTTCGTCCATCTCCTCCCCAAGGATCAGATCGTCTCCGGACCCATAGGCAGGATGGGCGAGGACCGGGATCCCCCCGCTTTTCAGGATCCCCTCGATCGCTTTTTCCGGACGGACATTCGCGTTCCCGAATCGTTTCTTATCTATGTAATCATTCATCGCCTGTTTTATGGACTCGGCATACCCGTGCTTGATCATCAGGGCCGCGATATGCGGTTTGCCCGGATTGTCTCTGGACAAAAGCTCTGTGATCTCCTCTTCAGGAAACTCGAAGCCGAATTCTTCTTTCAGAAACTCCAGCCGGGCGGAAGTCTTCTTCATGCGCAGTTCGTGACCTTCCCGGACGACCTCTCCGATCCCGGGGACCTCCGGGTCATACCCGTATCCCAGGATGTGGTATTTCCCTTGCTCATCTTTGCATGAGAACTCGACTCCGCGGATATACGGAAGCCGTTCCTCCGGCGCGCACTTCGCGTATAACAAAGGCAGGTCCGTCCCCGCCTTGATCGCGTCGTGATCCGTCACGGAGAACAGGTCCAGCCCGGCTTCCCGGACGCGTATAATGATCTCTTCCAGACTGTCTGATCCATCCGAAATGTTTGTATGCATGTGAAGATCGATTCGTTTCATTCCTGCTGCCCTTTCTGTCGTTCTCACCATATGATATTGTACCACGACCTCGGTCCCCGAAACAGATAGAATTCGTTGATGCGTGGTTGAGAGGCGGCTGATGCGTATTTGCACAGGATAATATGCAAATTTGCAACACTTATTACCGCAAATTAATTATTTATCGTCAAAAAGCGATTTTTTGTATTAGAATCGGGACATAATCAAGGTTCAACATAAAAGTTCAACAAAATTGTACAGGAGGAAAACCCATGGAACAAGCTAAAGGAACCCCGATGAACTGGAAAGAGATATATAAAGAAAGACTGACCACCGCAGAGGAAGCTGTAAAACTGATCAAATCACATGATCACGTCATTTTCGGCCACTGCATCTGCGAGCCGACCGGTCTGATCGACGCCATGGTCGCGAACCATGACGCTTATAGAGGCGTACATATCACTCATATGGTCTCCCTTGGCAAGGGTGAGTACACCGACCCGAAATACAAAGATAATTTTACTTTCGACGGCATCTTCTTCGGAGCCGGAACGAGAAACAGTATCGCCCACGGTAACGGCGACGTTATCCCGGTCTACTTCTCCGAGCTGCCGATCTGGATGAGACGCGGCATCTTGAACTTCGATGTCTGCCTGGTCATGGTTTCCCCGCCGGATCAGTGGGGCTACTGCAACCTGGGCGTTGAGTCCGGATATACCTTCCAGGCGATGCGCTCCGCAAAAACCGTCATCGCGCAGGTCAACAGCAACATGCCGTTCGCATATGGTGATACCCACATCCACGTCAGCCAGCTGGATGCCATCGTAGAGATGGATATGCCTCTGATGGAGCAGCAGCCGGCAGAGATCGGCGATACCGAAATGGCGATCGGCGAATACTGTGCTTCCCTGATCGAAGACGGTTCCACGCTGCAGCTCGGTATCGGCGCCATCCCGGATGCGGTACTCCAGTCCCTGAAGAACCATAAACACCTCGGCATCCATTCCGAGATGATCGCGGATGGTGTTCTGGATCTGGTCGAGGCAGGCGTCATCGACTGCACTGAGAAAACGCTTCACAAAGGCCAGATCGTCGTCACCTTCCTCATGGGCACGAAACGGCTCTACGATTTCGCGGACCGCAACCCGATGCTGATGCTGCGTCCGGTCGACTACGTCAATGACCCGACCGTCATCGCGAAGAACAACAAGATGGTCTCCATCAACTCCGCGCTGCAGGTCGACTTCATGGGCCAGGTCGTTGCCGCTTCCATCGGCACGAGACAGTTCTCCGGCGTTGGCGGACAGGTCGACTTCGTCCGCGGCGCGTCCAGAGCGGAGGACGGCAAGGGCATCTCCATCATCGCGATGCCATCCATCGTAACCAAGAAGGACGGCACCATCATCTCGAAGATCGTCCCATACATCGATCCGGGTGCTGCGGTAACCACCAACCGCTATGATGTCGACTACATCATCACCGAATACGGAATCGCCAGAATGAAGGGCAAGACCCTCCGTGAGCGTGCCCGTGCTCTGATCAACATCGCCCACCCGTCCGTCGTGGATGATCTGTCCAAGGCGTTCGAGGAGCGTTTCAACACTCCGTACGTGGAGGAATAATCAGAATAAGGGTTCAGCCTTTCTGGACAAGTAATACACAGGGAAAAGCTGCAGTGCGAGTGTTCGCGCCGCAGCTTTTTCTTTTGGGGGCGAATGGCGGGGCAGTACCCTCGCTCTGTCCTCGTCGCGGTCAGTCTGCATCCTCCTCTCTCACTGTTCTCGGAGAAAGCGGCTAAAAGCCGCCGCTTTCTTAACCGCTGAGAGCCCTAGTCCCATGATTGGCAAGCGAAGCGCAGACAGAATGGTGGCAGGGCCTCTGTCAGAAGTGCAGGAGCTCTGCTCCGTGGCACTTCACGGCCCTTAGCTCGCGCCGTCGGCGCATCTGATCCGCTTTGGAATCCGCTCCGGCACTGCCCCGCCGCTCGCCCGAAAAAAACAGTTCCGAAAACGACGGTTCGCGATTCAGTCTCCCCAGAGCCATCCCAATCGCGAAAAGTCGTTTCATCATGCTCTGCTCGAAGAAGTTGGCCAGTCACCCGAAAACGACGATTCGCGATTCAACCTCCCCAGAGCCACCTCAATCGCGAAAAGTCGTTTTCTTGGCTCTTCCCCCATCGTGTCCGCAGACTTTGCGGGAAGGCTGGTTCGCGATCAAGAGCCTCCTCAGACCTGCAAATCGCGAATCTTCGTTATGAGGTCGTTATGATACCGTTCTCGTAGACCTTGATATGGACTGTAAGACGCGCCAGGATATAAGATTCCTGTATATCGCCTGCTTTAATCATATGATATAATGTACGAAACTTGTAACTGTTCAAAGGAGATGATCCCATGGGTACGTATTTATCGATTCGCAGAACAGGCTTAAAAGCCCTCCTCATCACCGCAGCTGTAATGGTTATGCTGGCGCTGTCCGCAGCGTGCGTGTATGCCGCGGACACGGCGTCGATCACTGAAGTCAGTCCGGCAAGTCCGGAAGTAAACAAAGAAATAACCGTCAAGGCAAAAGGGGACTTTTCACTCTTTAAGTCTGACTATGTCTATTTCCGGGTGACCGCGAACCTGGCCCCTGAGCCTTTTCATGAATACGAAGGGGTGAAACGAGGATTTGCCACTTCGATCGCAACTTATAAGTTCACCCCTGCTCAGGAAGGATCCTATCTGATCGAAGTCTGTGCCGGTCCAGCAGATTCCAGCGGGAATCATGTGGACCTCGCCGAAGAAGATTTCGTCGCTGAGGACAGCCGGACGATCACTGTCCAAAAGGATATTTCGAAGGCTGAAACCAGCATCGCCATCGAGAACCCGGTCTACACTGGAAGCGAGCTGACTCCGAAGCCAGTGGTCACGGTGGACGACAAGACGCTCGCTGAGAACACAGACTACGAGATAACATCCTATGCGAACAACACGAATGCCGGTGAAGCCACTATAACCATCACAGGCAAAGGCTTCTATAAGGGAACGAAGAGTGCATCATTCCAGATCCAGCCCGCGGATATCACAGAAGCCTCGGTGACCGGGATCGTTGACAGAGAGTATGGCAGTTACGCTAGCCGGCAGGACCCAAGGGTCGTTCTCAACGAGAAGCTCCTGGTAAATGAACAGGATTATGTGTTCGCATGCGAGAATTATGAGAATGCAGGCACGGCGACCGTAGTCATCACAGGCACGAACAACTATGCCGGGGAGATCCGCATCGATTATACCGTTGACAAGGTATCCATCCACGACATTGGTGATCCTGCTCTCACGAATCAAACGTATACCGGTTCGCCGATCACATTAAACATGAGTTTATGGTATGGCAGGACCCTTGTCGAGGGAGAGGACTATACTGCAACCTATGAGAACAATACAGATCCGGGCACGGCGACCGTAACGATTACCGGCATCGGCAATTTCAAAGACTCAAAGATCCGAACATTTACCATCAATGAAGCCTCTCCTTTAGGTTCTTTTTACATCGCGTACCCAAAAAATAATACGGAGTTTGATGTTGGCGAACAGATATACGTGTACGTTTTCAGACTCGTCCACATGGGCTCCGGATATAACTACATATATGCGAGAGTCCTGAAAGACGGGGTGCAGGTGGGAGATCTAATAACCTACAATGCGACGGATCCCGGCAATACTCTTATCGCTCAGTTCACCCCGTCTGAAGAAGGCGTGTATACCATCGAGTCGTGCTGGAGTCAATATAACGATGTTACAGCCGAAAGTTTCAATCCTATGGCCAGTAACAAGGTCTACGTTGGCGTTACTGGTCCGGACAGCATCAAACGGATCTCCAAAGCGACGATCTCAGACGTAGTCGATAAGCAATACACCGGCAATTCCATCACACAGTCCCCAACGGTGACGCTCGATGGCAAAACGCTCGTGAACGGAACCGATTACTACATCACCTACCGGAATACGAAATACTCGAATGAGCGCTGTGTCAATGTCGGCACCATCGAACTGATCGTCCATGGCATAGGCAAATACACCGGGACGGTCAGCAAGACGTTCAAAATCACTCCGAAAGAACTCACCGAAGACATGGTCACCTTGATCCCGGATTCTTTCACCTATACCGGCGAGCTCCAGAAGCCGCAGTTCACGGTCAAGGACGGATCGCTGCTGCTCGGCGAACCGGGCGACTACCGCTTCACCAATGAAGGCGGCACCGAACCGGGCGAGTACGGGGTCTCCTTCAGAACTGGTGATACTGGCAACTACGTCGGTGAATTCACCAAAAAATATACGATCAAAAAATGGTCCATCGACAAGGCAGCTGTAACGGTGGATCCGGCATCGTATGCATATGACGGTACTGCCAAGGAACCCTCCGTTACCGCCATGCTCAATGGAATCGTCCTTCCGCTGGAAACAGACTTCGATATTTCATACGATAAGAACACAAATGCCGGCACAGCGAAGGCGATCATTACTGCTAAGGCTGACAGTTACTATACAGGAAGCGCCAGCGGGGACTTCACCATCGAAAAACGAAGCATCACCGAAGACGGCTTCACCGTTGGCGCGATCGATGAACTGACCTACAACCGTGAGGCGCAAACCCCTGTACCGGAAGTGAAATGGGGCGAGCAGGCGCTGAAGACCCCGGATGATTTCACCCTCTCCTACGAGAACAATACAAAGGCTGGCCTGGCCACAGCGACCATCACTGGTGCGGGCAACTTTAAGGGCAGCAGGACGGTCAACTTCAATATTGGCAGGAAGGATCTGAGTGATGAATCCATCACGGTCGATCCGATCCCGGAGCAACCATACAAGAAGGGATCTCCGGTCACGCCGGAGGTTACTGTCAAGGACGGCAGCACCGTACTGACGGCTGATGAGATCAGCGTCACGTATAGGGACAACGAACATCCCGGCACCGCTTACGTTACCATCACAGGCAAAGGCAACTACAAAGGAGCCATTGATGATGTAGCCTTCGAGATCGGTAAAGCATCGATCAAAAATGCGGAAGTTACCGCTGACCCGGCGACCTTCACCTATGATGGTACTGAGAAGAAGCCGAACGTATCCGTCACGCTCGATGGAGAGACGCTGGCGCAGGATCTGTACACCGTTTCCTATGATAACAACGTCAATAGTGGAGCGGCGAAGGTGATGGTGACCGCCAAGGAAGACAGCTATTATACGGGGACTGCGACCGGATCCTTTAAGATCGATCCGGCAGACATCGATTCTGAGCCGGTCACGGTCAAAACGATCGGCGATCTGACTTACAGCCGGAACGCGCAAACACCAGTACCGGAAGTCCTGTTCGACGGAAAGGCTCTCACTAAGGACACCGATTTCGATCTAACCTATGAGAACAATACGAACGCCGGCGATGCTACTGTCAAAATCAACGGCAAAGGCAATTTCACCGGAACCAGACGCGTTGCCTTCACTATCCTGCAGAAGAATCTGGGAGATGAATCCATCACGGTCGATCCGATCCCATACCAGAAGTACGTGGAAGGTACCCCTGCCGCCCCGGCAGTCACTGTACGGGATGGGGATGCCGTCCTGACAGCAGATGACTTCACGGTCAGCTACGAGGACAACGACACGCCTGGTTCTGCCTCCGTCACGATCACGGGCAAAGGCAACTACACCGGCACCATCGAGGACCTGACCTTCGAGATCAAAGACCGGGACGACTATGCCGTCAGCGCCCTTGCGGATAAGGTCGACGAGATCGAAAAGATCTTAGACCAGTACCTGGAAGATGACCAGGGAGCTCTGCAGGCAGCCATCGATGAAGCGAAGCGGCTCCTGAGTGACGAGGATTCAACGACCTCGCAGCTCGAGGAAGCCCTCGAAACGCTGGTCACATTACAGGGCATCGCCGATGATAATCTCGCGGGTGTGCAGGTCCCGATGGACGGGGCGATCGTCACAGCGGACCCATCCTCCTATGTCTATAATGGCAAGGCGCGGACGCCGGATGTGACCGTCACCCTGGATGGCTCTGTCCTGCCGTCAGATCAGTATACTGTATCGTATGATAACAATATCAATGCCGGGGATGCGAAGATCACGGTCACCGCTATCGAAGACGGCCACTATACGGGAACCGCAACCGGAACGTTCAGGATCGAGCCGAAAAACCTCGCAGACGAGGATATCAAGGTGGCGCCGATCCCGGTACAGCAGTATGAAGAAGGCACCCCTGCTGAGCCGGCCATCACCGTGAAGGACGGCAGCGTAGCCCTGACGGAAGACGATATTACCATCACCTACAAAGATAACGACAAACCGGGCACAGCCTCCGTCACGATCACAGGCAAAGGCAACTACACCGGTACCATCGAAGGCCTGACCTTCGAGATCAAAGGCCGGGATGACTATGCGGTCAGCGCCCTTGCGGATAAGGTCAATGAGATCGAAGCCGTTATCGGCCAGTATGAGACCGGCGACCAGGAAGCCCTGCAGGCAGCCATCGGCGAAGCCAAGCAGCTCCTGGCAGATCCGGCTTCGACTACAGAACAGCTCGAACAGGCCCTTGATACGCTGAACTCTTTGCAGGCTGTCGCCGACGAAAACCTCGCGAATAAAAAGATCCCGATCGAGGGCGCGACCGTCACCGCGGATCCGCAGGTTTATATCTACGATGGCACAGCGAAGGAACCAAAAGTGACCGTCACCCTCGGCGAAACGGTCATTCCGGAGGGCCAGTATACCGTAACCTACGATAAGAACACCAATGCCGGTGAAGCGGCGATCACGATCACCGCCAAAGAAGACGGGCCGTACACAGGAAGAGCTTCCGGAGCCTTTATCATCGATCCGAAAAACTTAGCTGACGAGTCCGTCATGGTCGATCCTGTCCCGCCACAGAAATACACGGAAGGCACTCCGGCAAGCCCGAAGGTCACCGTGCGTGACGGCGACAAGGTCCTGACGGCGGACGATATTACAGTCAACTACAAAGACAACGATAAACCAGGTACCGGCTCCATCACCATCGAGGGCAAAGGCAACTACACCGGGAAGATAGAAAATCTAACCTTTGATATCTTAAGCCAGGAAGAATACGCGCCAGTCGCTCTTACGAACAAGATCGCCGAGATCGAAGCGATCGCGGATCAGTATACTGACAGCGACCGAAAGGCTCTTGCCGCAGCCATCGAAGAGGCGAAGCAGCTCCTTGCCGATCCAGCCGCAACTGCGCAGCAGATCGAACAGGCTCTCGAGAATCTGACTACGCTTCTGGAAACAGCCCACGAGCTTCCTTCTGCAGCGGCGACCGAGGCGAGCATTTTGGCGCAAAAAACGGATAAGGATCCGGCAGGCTCCTCGTTCGCTCCTCTGACCCTGAAGTCCTCGAAGCAGTCAAAGAAGACTAACGTTCTGACCTGGAAGAAGGTTCCGGGCGCCACGGCTTACGTGATCTACGGAAACAAGTGCGGCAAGACCAGCCGGATCAAAAAACTCGCTACAGTCACGAAAAACACCTTCACGCATAAGAAACTCAAGAAGGGAACCTACTACAAATACGTGGTCGTTGCGGTCAAGGATACCAACGCCGGCCTTAAGACCACAGCCATCTCCAAGATGATCCATGTTGCGACGAGCGGAGGTAAGTACGGTAACTACAAAAGCGTTTCCGTACCGAAAAAAGCCCTGAAGAAAGCAAAGAAGCTTAGTAAAGGCTATTCCATGAAGCTCGGGGCGAAGGCGGTCAAGTCGTCCTCCAGGGCACGGAACCACGTCAAGCTCCGTTACCAGAGCTCAAACAAGTCGATCGCCACGGTCAGCAGCAAGGGAGTCGTCAAGGGGAAAGCGGAAGGCACCTGCTACATCTATGTATATGCGCAGAACGGTGTATATAAACGGATCCCGGTCAAGGTCGTCCTTTCAGATCTGACAAGGATCCCACGATAGTAGTGATCCAAACCGAAATGGAGAAATAACATGGGAACGAACAAACACACCCACCCGGGGGCTGCCCCAACCACAACCCCGGCATTTCTGCCCGTTCTGGCCGTCCTCCTCATCCTGGCGGCTGCAGCCATCGGCTGGCCAGCTTTTGCATACGCCACCGATGACGGACTGGCGGAGAACTTTGCGGGAAAAATGGTGATCCTGCAATCTAATGATGTCCACGGAGCGGTGGATGGCTACCGGTGCATGGCCGGTCTGCGCGATGAGCTTAGGTCCCGCGGGGCGGACGTATTCCTGGTTGACAGCGGCGACTTCCTCCAGGGCAATGTATACGTCAGCTATTGCAAAGGCAGGTCAGCCATAACCCTGATGAACGCAGCCGAATACGATATCATAACCATCGGGAATCATGAGATCGATTATTGCTGGCCGCAGTTAGAAGAGTATCTGGCAGATCTGAAGCCCGAGGTCATCTGTGA
>JAFRLD010000253.1 GCA_017431395.1 Bacillota bacterium
CACCTCCCGTATCATGGATCCGCTGATCCTGGGCGAAGAGCACTACAACACCGCCCGTGGCGTACAGGAAGTACTGCAGAGATACAAGGAGCTGCAGGACATCATCGCGATCCTGGGTATGGACGAGCTGGGTGACGACGATAAGCTGATCGTTAACCGTGCCCGTAAGATCCAGCGTTTCCTGTCACAGCCGTTCAGCGTAGCGTCCCAGTTCACCGGCATGGAAGGTAAGTACCTGCCGCTGAAGGAGACCGTCCGTGGATTCAAGGAGATCCTCGAAGGACAGCATGACCAGATTCCGGAGCAGATGTTCCTGATGGCTGGTGGAATCGACGAAGTTGTTGCCAAGTACGAAGAGAGTCAGAAGAACGCCGAATGAGGGTGAGTACTTATGAATAGCGTCAAACTTGAAATTGTAACACCGTCCAAGCTGTTCTACCGCGGCGAAGTCGATCTGGTGATCGTAACGACGCTGGAAGGTGATGAAGGCTTCATGGCTGGCCACTGTTGGGGCTGCAAGCTTCTGGATATCGGAGAACTCTGGATCCAGGAAAAAGGCGCAGCCAAAAACGAGTGGAGAGTTGCCGCGCTTTCCGGCGGCTTCATCGAGATCAAGGAGAGCATCCTGATCTATACCGATGCAGTCGAGTGGGCGGAAGATATCGATATGGAACGCGTCTTGAGCGAGAAGGCCAAGGCAGAAGACTGGCTGACCGAGCATCAGGACGATGGAGATCCGAACGATATCATGAAGGCGAAGATCATGCTTGCCAAGGCGCTGACCCGAAGCAATGTAGCATCGGGAAGCACGAGGCATCATTAAGCAAGGGAAGAGAAGAAGAAAGGGGCTTGCTGCATCAAGCGATTGATGCGGCAAGCCCCTTTTTTACGGGCCATCCTGCTGATTTTTAGGCCCAAATGCACGGACTGCATCACTCTATGGGAGCGATTTCACATATTCCTTGGGTGTGAGCTCCCAAGGATACCAGTCTTTCACACCTATGAGTGGACCGATATCCCTCCCATCCATGGGTGTGAACTGCGGGATTCTTTGGGTGTGCGCTCCCATCGAATCGGGCAAATCCAGCCCAATCGAAAAAACGCTATTCTGAGAGCAGTTTCTGGCACAGGACAAACAGGTCAACGAGGGCAAAAAAACAGCGCAGAAACGAATTCTGCGCTTTGCGAAAAACACCGGCAATTTGCCAATATCGCGCTCGGCCGGATCCGGACCCGGCTCAGCGCCCCTACTCTTCCGTCAGCTGGGTCTTTCGCTTCTCGGCTTCGACGGCCACTTCCAGGTCGGCCTTCGTCAGCTCCTGCAGCTGCTCGTCGGTGAGGTGGGGTGCATCCGGGGAAGGTTCGGCTTCCGCTGTAGCACCCTCGGCTGGAGTGGTCTCAGCTTCCTCAGTGGCGCTCCCGGCTTCCGGCGTGTCTGCTTCGGCGGAAGCCTGCGCATCCGCCGGACCAGCTTTTGCATCCCCGGAAGCCTGCGCATCCGCGCCTGCGACCCCTGCCAGCCGGTTGGCCTGCTGGTTGATCGCCTTCTCGAAGATGTTCCGGGCGGACCGGCCATTGCCGAAGTGGGAATCGCGGTGCTCGTACATATCGTTGAACTCGAGAAGCAGGTAAGCCTCAGCCTCTTCCGTCAGGTGGTAGCCGTTCTTCTTGCAGAAGGTGAGGAAGATCTGCAGAAGCTCCTCGCCGGTGTAGTCCGGGACCTCGAAGAACTTGCTGAACCGGGAGCGGAAGCCCGGGTTGGATTCGATGAACTTGTGCATCAGTTCGGTGTAGCCGGCGACGATCACGACGAGTTCGTCCCGGTGGTCCTCCATGGCTTTTAGGATCGTTTCGATGGCTTCTTTGCCGTAGGTATCCTGATCGTCATTGACGAGAGCATAGGCTTCGTCGATGAAGAGGACTCCGCCCATAGCCTGCCGGATCACATCTGCGGTCTTGAGCGCGGTCTGACCCAGATACCCTGCCACGAGCTGGCTTCGTTCCGTCTCAACGAGCTGGCCTTTCGGCAGGATGCCGATCCGGTGATAAAGGCCGGCTACCAACCGGGCGACGGTGGTTTTGCCGGTGCCTGGATTGCCGGTGAATACCAGATGATAGGAAATGGTCGGAACGCTCAGTCCCCGCTCCTCACGCAGCTTCGTGATCGTGATGAAGTTCA
The DNA here is from genome assembly GCA_017431395.1 of Bacillota bacterium. GTDB lineage: Bacteria > Bacillota > Clostridia > Peptostreptococcales > Anaerovoracaceae > Lentihominibacter. The sequence goes on from JAFRLD010000253.1 coordinate 2,180, forward strand.
TCAGACTGCGGATGTCTTCTTTGATCCCTTTCAGACCGACCAGGGCATCGAGCTCCGCCATGAGCTCTTCCATGGTGCGCGTGTCTTCCTTGACCTCCACGGTGGACTGCAGGGCAGGGTCGCCTGCGGCGACTTCTGTGGGGTTGCTGCCGGAGTTGCCGCCGGAATTTCCGCCGGAACCATTGTTTTGGCCGCCGCCGGAGCCGCCGGACGGCTGGTCGAAGATGCTGCTGTTAAGGCCGGGGAGATCCGACGGATCCTTCCCGCCAGAGGAGCCGGCGCCCGGTTTATCGCCGCTGCGTCCGCCCGGCCGCAGAAAATCCCGGTCCAGGGCATCAAAGATCAGTTCGGCGCTGACCTCGGCCTGGGCACCAGGATCCACATAGCTGCTATCCTTCAGCGGTGTGACCTTCTCCCGGATCCGGCCTGTGGCGTAATCCACCTTCACGCCTTTGCTGATCGCGAAGGTCATCAGCTTCTTCAGCTCCGTCGAAAGCATGTTGGACTCTTCGATGGTGAAGTCCCCATTGATGAAAGCGGCACCAGCCAGAAGCGATTTCAAATCACCGACGAAATCCTTCGCATGATGGGATCCGCTCTCGAAATCATCGGACACCATCCGGTCAAAGAACGAAGGGATCTTCGAGATCTCTGCCGGCTCCGTACTGTCCAGCATGGCCCGGGTGATCTGCACCGCCGTGCGGCTCTTGCCGCTGATGGCCTCGATCGCCTTGCCGTAATCCTCGGAGTATCTCCCGTTCGCGCTCCAGATCCGCAGGATCGCCGTCTCGATATAGTATTCAAACTCATTGCTCTCATCCAGCCAGAGACGGCAGGACGATTCAAGCAAGTCGTATTCCTTTTTAAGTTGTTCAAACTTATCCATGACCAGGCTCCTTCACTTATCAGGTAAACTCATTGTACCAAATCGGAGCGGGATTCACCAGCCCTTTCCTAATGGGGCGGCGAATGGCGAAATGACATGAGGGGCTATTGCCGGGCAAACGACTGTTTCCGGGCGAACGGCGACGGCACCTTAGAAGCAATGATCGCCGCGATCCCCACCGGCAGGATGTAGGTGATGGGGAAGCAGAGGAGCAGGACCATCATGACCATGACCGGCTTGCGCATATGATAAGCATAGAGGGAAGCGATCAGG
>JAFRLD010000254.1 GCA_017431395.1 Bacillota bacterium
CAGATGCTGGGCGACCTCTGTAACGATCCGCCTGCCGTCCAGATTGATCTCGACTGCGTTCAACAGTTCCGGCATCTCATCTTCCTTGAACTTGATATCGATGACAGGACCGATGATTTGATGTATTCTTCCCTTGTTCATAGTATCCTCCGTTAATTCTGGGCTTCGGACCCGGCTACGATCTCAATGATCTCATCGGTGATCGCAGACTGACGTGCTCTGTTGTACGTCAGGTTCAGATCATCGAGCATTTCTCTGGCATTGTCGGTCGCGTTTTCCATCGCCATCCGGCGTGCCGCGTGTTCGCAGGTCGCTGATTCGACGACCGCTGAATAGATCATCGTCTCAACGTACTTCGGAACGAGATAGTTGAAGACCTCTTCGACCGATGGTTCATACTCGACCGAAGCATAGGACTTCTCATAGTCCGGATCACTCTCGACCTCGAACGGAAGCAGTGTCACATTCGTAACTCTCTGCTCCAGGCTGCTGATAAATGCCGTATAAATCAGAACGACCTCGTCGATCTCCTTGTTGTTGTACATCTCCAGGATCGGCGCGCTCAGTTCCCTGCTTTCGAGGAAGGAAATGCTTTCGGGAGGTGACAGGTATGAACTGTGGACTTCATAGCCGCGTTTCTCAAAGTATTCTTTGCCCTTGCTTCCGACGGCTACGATCACCGGCTTCTCCCAATCCGAGTCGATCTCCCGCTGGGCTTCCTTCAGAATGTTACTGTTGAAGCCGCCGCAGAGACCTCTGCTGCTGGTGCAGATAATGTAACAGGTCGTCTTGATCTCCCTGTTACCCGCCAGGTATTCCTGCGGGATATCCTGGCTGCTGTTGAACATTTCCCTGATCGTATTTGTAATGTAGTGTGAGTTCGCGTTCGTCTTCTCGTAGATGGCCTTTGCCTTTCTAAGCTTGCCTGCCGAGACCAGTTTCATCGCGCTGGTGATGTGCTCCGTGCTGGTAACACTTCGGATCCGTCGCTTGATGTCCTGTATGCTCTCGCTTGCCATGCTCACACCTCCTTTATCTTAATTTCATGCAAAGACTGGTCCGCCTCAGCGGTTCCCGCCTTCGTCAGTGCCTGCTCTTTATTCTGCTACTGCCTCATCTCCATCTGCTTCCAGATCCTCCGGCGCGATAACATCGGTCGCTCCGATCTCCTTGAGGTACTTCTCGATGCAGGTCTCAATGCCTTCCTTGAGGCGGGCTTCCGTTTCCGGAGTGAGCACGCGCTCCTTCTTGATGGATTTGCCGACATCCGGATAGACGGAATTCATGTAATCATAGAATCTGCCTTCGAAATCCTTGATGCGGCCAGCGCCGAGCTTCGCCAGATAGTTGTTCGTCGCCGCGTAGATCAGCATGATCTGATTCTCGACCGCGATCGGCTTATACTGAGGCTGCTTCAGGATCTCCATCAGGATCTCGCCGTGATCCAGTCTAGCCTTCGTCTCTTTATCGATATCAGAGCCGAACTGCGCGAAGCTTGCCAGCTCTCTGTACTGTGCGAGTTCCAGTTTGACGGAACTTGCGACCTTCTTCATCGCCTTGATCTGCGCATCGCCTCCGACTCGGGATACGGAGATACCGGCGTTGATCGCAGGACGCTGTCCTGAGAAGAACAGCTCTGTCTCCAGGAAGATCTGTCCGTCGGTGATGGAAATGACGTTGGTCGGGATATATGCCGAAACGTCCCCAGCCTGTGTCTCGATGATCGGCAGCGCGGTCAGTGATCCGCCGCCCAGGTCATCGGACAGTTTCGCGGCTCTCTCCAGAAGTCTCGAATGCAGGTAGAATACGTCGCCCGGGTAAGCCTCACGACCCGGCGGTCTTCTCAGCAGCAGGGACATGGCCCGGTAAGCCACCGCGTGCTTCGAAAGGTCATCGTAGATGGCCAGAACGTGCTTGCCCTGATGCATGAAGTATTCACCGATCGCGCATCCCGCGTACGGCGCGATATACTGCAGCGGAGCAACGTCCGATGCGGTCGCCGAAACGACGATGCTGTATTCCATGGCGCCCTTGTCCTCCAGCGTCTGTACCAGCTGGGCAACAGTGGATGCCTTCTGACCGATGGCAACGTAGATACAGATCACGTCCTCCCCCTTCTGGTTCAGGATCGTGTCGACCGCGATCGCCGTCTTACCGGTCTGTCTGTCTCCGATGATCAGCTCACGCTGTCCTCTGCCGATCGGGATCATCGCGTCGATCGCCTTGATACCGGTCTGCAGCGGCTCATATACGGAACGTCTCTGCAGTACGCCCGGTGCCGGGCTCTCGATCGGTCTCGTTTCGTTCGTTACGATCGGGCCTTTGCCGTCCAAAGGCTGGCCAAGCGAGTTCACGACACGGCCGAGCATAGCGTCGCCGACCGGGACCTCAACAACGGTACCCGTTGGCTTGACGATGTCTCCTTCTTTGATCTCTCTGTCCGATCCGAGAATAACGACACCAACATTATCTTCTTCCAGGTTCTGTGCCATGCCGTATACGTCATCGTTGAACTGGACGAGTTCACCTGCCATGCAGTTGTCCAGCCCATAGACACGGGCGATACCGTCACCAACCTGAATTACGGTGCCGAAGTCGGATACGTCCAGCTTCCCCTTGTAATTCTTGATCTGTTCTTTTATGACCGAACTGATCTCTTCAGGTCTTAAATTCATGTTAATTCCTCCCCTGGGATATATTCATCTGACTTGCGAGCTCGTCAAACCTCTTCCTGAAGGAAGCATCGATGATTTTTCCTTCAACAAGGACCTTGATGCCGGCGATCAGGCCGGGATCTGTCTCATTGGTGAGCCGGATGTTCTCCTGCAGGAGTTTGCTGGTCTGCTGTTCGATCTCAGCGAGTCGATCCGGATCCAGCGGCGCTGCGGAATAAACGACTCCGTAAGCAACGCCCTCCTCATGATTCATCAAATCCCTGTAGACCTTGATGATACGCTCGAACTGTCCCATTCTCCGCTTGTCGATGAGCACGAACATGAAGTTCAGCAGCTCCTCGGCGATCTGTCCTCCGAAAATATTCTGAAGGGCTTTTTTCTTCTCTTCCGCGGAAATGGCCGGGTAGTCGACGAAGGCACGCAAATCCGGTTCATGCTCTAATATCGCAAGAACCTGGTCCGCATCAGCGGCGATTTGCTCTGTCTTGTTAAGCTCAGCGGCTGCTTCATACAGAGCTGTCCCGTAGGTCATGTCTACTGTTAATTCTGCTGCCATCCTCCGCTCCTTGCCTGATTGATGACATCGTCAATGATCTGCTCCTGACCGATGTCTTCAATTTCTCTTCCGACTATTTTCTCTGCGGCCATCAGTGCCAGAGTACCGATTTCCTGACGCATCTCCTCCATAGCCTTAGCCTTTTCGAGTTCGATGGTCTTCTCGGCCTTAGTGATGATCTCACTGGCCTGCGCTCTGGCCTCCGCAAGAATTTCCTGCGCCTGCGCATCAGCCTGCTGCTTCGCATCACGGATGATCTCTCTGCCCTCTTCTTCAACGCCCGCGATCCGTGCGCTATAATTACGCATCTTTTCATCCGCACGCCTGTTCATCGCTTCTGCACTGTCAAAAGCGTCCTGAATCGCATCCTGCCGATCCGTCATGAATTTGCGGATCTTTTCCCAGAAATATTTCTTCAGGATAATGTAGAGAATGAGAAGGTTGATTACAATCATCAAAGATGTCCAGTTGAATTCAATTAAGCCCTGGGTCATCTCCATAGCATTTCCTCCTTCTTCTTACCTGATTATATCTGCTCTGATTTCTGTCATGCTATGGCATCAGCGGGTTCGCGAACAACAGCATGATCGCGATAACCAGCGCGAAGATACCAGCGGTCTCTGTCAGCGCTACGCCGATCAGCATCAGTCTCATCAGCGCGCCGCCTGCCTCAGGCTGACGGGCAGTACTCTCTACCGTCTTACCTGCATTGTAACCGATACCGACTCCAACGCCGATCATGGCTACCATCGCAATTCCTGCACCCAGTGATGAGAATGCTGCAATTAATTCCGCTCCAGTGAATCCTGTCATTGTAATAGTCCTCCTTTAATACCTAATGGTTTGCCCTCTGCCTCGGATCCCCGACGTCCGGAAAAGATTATTCTTCGTCGGTCGTGGTTCCGTTGTAGATGTAGACCATCGTTAACATGGTGAAAATGTATGCCTGCAGAATCGGCTCGAACATATCGAACCAGAAGTTCAGCGGCAGTGGGAATGCGATCTGGAAGAACGGGATAAAGGATCCCAGCGCGTGAGACGCGGTTGCCAGACCACTGTAGACCAGCGTCATTACGATGACGCCTGCGAATATATTACCGAAGATTCGGCATGCCAGCGTGATCGGGAACATGCACTCACTCATAAGGTTGAGGGGCCACATCCAAAGATATGGAGAAGCCATGTGTTTGTTATACCCGATAAAGCCTCTGGCCCGGATAGAATTATAGTGGATCATGATAAAGGACACCAACGCCAGCGGAGCCGTACAGTTCAGGTCCGCGGTGATAGGTCTCAGATCCAGAAGGCCCAGCATGCTGCCGAAGCCCAGGAATACGATCAGGGTCCCCATGTAAGGGGTGAATTTCTCTGAAATATCACCCATGGCATCCTTGACCATATTGTAGATAAAGCCTACGAGAAGTTCCCCTACCAGCTGAGCCCCTTTCGGGATCCGCTGCATGTTCCTCGTGGCGCAAAAGGCGAAGATCAGTATCACGATACTGATGCACCACCCGAACACCACCGTTTCGGTGACGTTCTCTCCCATGACTTTGAATATTATTCGAGGTCCTACTTCCATGTATTTACCTCCTACCAGTCATCATCCTCGTCGTCATACACGCTCAGGTCGTTCCATTCTTTGGTGCCTGTCCAGTCTTTGAGAGGATTGTCCTTTTTCAAAATGAACCTGTACACGATCCCGTAAAGAACCAGGATCCCGAAGTGTAACGTCAGGATTCCCGCCAGACAGCCGAAGCCGCAGGCCACCTTCCATCTGATACAGAAGAAGAAAACTGCCCCATAAAGCAGCATCCTGACGAAATATCCACCAACCATCGGTCCGCTTCCGTGTTTCGCTCCTGTCATGCCCCCGACCTTAGCCAGGATCTCAAAGCACAGGATCGTCACAGCCGTTCCGGCACACACACCCAGCCCGAACGGCAGGCTTGGCCCGATCACAGGAAGGGAGATCAGTTCTGCAGCTGCCGCCATACAAATCGTCGTTATGATGATCTCTTTCCTGAATTGTTTAAGGTCCATTTTGATTCCTGCAGACAGCCGGTATACTACCGGCCGCATAACTATGTTGATAATTATTATACACCATTTTGCTGAATAATCAAACGCTTTTGACCTGTTTATAGTATAAGATACAGAGGCTAGCCCGATAATTTGTTGTCCGCCGATACTAGTTTGCGATTCCTTCGATTACCGTGTTCAGCCATTTCCCGCTCAGGTACCGCCGCAGCAGAATGACCCCTTTGACGACGCCTTCGCTCTTGACCGCAAGGACCGCAAGGTATACCGGCCATCCAAGCCATAGAGAAGTAATGAAGGCCAGCGGCACGCCGATCAGCCAGACCGCGCCAACTTCTGTGAACATGGCGAACCGGGTGTCCCCGCCGCTGCGCAGCGTCCCCGACACCATGGTCCCGTTAAAGACTTCCATGAATAATGTTGACGCGTAAACGACCAGGATCCTCCAGGCATCCATCGCCCCCTCCTCTGTGAAATCGAACAGGCTCAGGATGGGTTTGCCGAAGCAGAGCGTCAGGGCCCCGAGGATCAGGCCGACGGTCACCGCCAGCTTCGTCAGGATCTTCGACATGGCGAACGCCTCGGCTTTTTTCCCTTCGCCCAGCTTTTGCCCGACCAGGATCAGGATGGCATCCCCGATGCTAAAGGCGATCATGGAGAACAGATTATTGATCGTGTTGCAGGCCTGTACCGCCGCCCCCGCCGAGATGCTGATCCGGGCAAACGCCGCGATATACAGCGCTGTCCCAAGGCCCCACATGGTCTCATTGATGGTCGTGGGCAGG
>JAFRLD010000255.1 GCA_017431395.1 Bacillota bacterium
CACCTCCCGTATCATGGATCCGCTGATCCTGGGCGAAGAGCACTACAACACCGCCCGTGGCGTACAGGAAGTACTGCAGAGATACAAGGAGCTGCAGGACATCATCGCGATCCTGGGTATGGACGAGCTGGGTGACGACGACAAGCTGATCGTTAACCGGGCACGTAAGATCCAGCGTTTCCTGTCACAGCCGTTCAGCGTAGCGTCCCAGTTCACCGGCATGGAAGGTAAGTACCTGCCGCTGAAGGAGACCGTCCGCGGATTCAAGGAGATCCTGGATGGACAGCATGACCAGATCCCGGAGCAGATGTTCCTGATGGCCGGAGGCATTGATGAGGTCGTTGCCAAGTACGAAGAGAGTCAGAAGAACGCTGACTGATGAGGATACAGGGGTAGAACCATGCGAAAAACATTTTGGCTGGATGTAATAACGCCATCGAAAAAGTTCTTTTCCGGCGAGGTGGAGGAAGTGATCATCAACACCCCGGTGGGCAAGGAGGGCTTTCTGGCGAAGCATTCCTGGACCTGCAAGCTGCTCGATGCGGGGGAGCTCTGGATCCGGGAACTTGGTGCGGCAGAAGATGACTGGAAGATCGCTTCGGCAGCCGGCGGATTTGTCGATGTCAAGGATAATATGATAATATATACCGACACCATCGAGTGGGATAAAGGACCGAACAGAAGACGGACCCGGATCATCTCCAGCAGCGATAGGAAGAAATAAGGAGGCAGAGATATGTATACATGGCTTGACATTACGGCCCTGGAGCCGGAAGAAGCGAAGATATCCGTTCTGGGGATCCCCTTTGATGGAGGACAGACCCAGGAGCCAGGCGCGGCCAAGGGTCCGGCCAAGGTCAGGGAGTTTGCTGAGAAATTCATGCCGGGCGCGACCGATGACTGGCACGTGCTGGAATACCAGCCTTTGGTATATGACTTCGGCGATGTGGACATGAGAGGGACCTGGGGCGAGAGCTTCGAACGGGTCGAGAAGGAAGCCTACCGGGTCATGGGTTACAATAATTTCAACATCTTCATCGGCGGAGACCATTCGGTAACCATCCCTCTGCAGAAGGCCTTCAAGAGGAAGCACACAGGCGAAAAGATCGGGATCATCCATTTCGACTCCCACCCGGAGCTGTGCGACTGTTACGACGGCAAGATCTGGTCTCACGCCAACACCGCCAAACGGGCCCTGGAGGATGTGGTCGAGCCGGAGGACATCCTCTTTCTGGGGATCCGGGCGGCAGAGGCAGAGGAAGTGGAGCTGATGCGGAGAAAGAAGGACCTGACGGTCATCTCCGCGACGGAGATCTTCCACCGGGGCTTTTCTGACTGCTGCAGGGAGATCTACAACAAGTTCAAAGGCTATGACGCGATCTACTTCACTCTGGATATCGCAGTCCTGGACCCGGCCTTCGCGCCTGCGGTCGGCACCCCGGTCTCCGGTGGTCTGACTTCCAGGGAACTGATCGAATTCGTCCGCTTTATCATCGACAAACTCCCAGTGACGGACATGGACATCGTGGAGATGGCGCCGCCTTTGGACTCCAACGACATCACCGCATGGGCTGTCATGAGAATCATCGAGGAAGTCTTCTCTTTGATCGACAGGAAATAAGAACTTCAGAGATATCAGAGCTTTCGGGCCGCCGGATCATCCGGCGGTCTTTTTGTGCGCAAAGGCTGGAAAGATCCGGCTGGGAACCTTGTGGTCCACCTGGTCCATACATTGCAATTCCAGCCTTTGCGGTGAAAATTGGCCCAGTTGGATAATTGCGGGGACCCCGGCTGCCATCGTATGATAAGGCCGTACGAGGGAGGTGAAAGATTTGTCCGAAGTACTTAAAAGCTTGGTCGACGGATGGAACCAGTATGTCGATCTGTATGTTGAAATGAATCAGACAGTTCACTGGTAAAGTGAAGGCACATTAAAAGGATAACGTGACTCCATGTTTCTTTCGTCGGTGGGCCTTATGGCCCGCCGTTTTTTTCTTTAGTGAGGTTTGTGTAATGGAACTGAAAAAGGAAAAGATCTCCCTGCTGGGAGTTATCATTATGATCGTTGTCCCTGTGGCGGGCGGCGGATACGGGATCGAGGACCTGGTCGGAACAGCCGGACCCGGCGTGACCATGCTGGTCTTTATCGCAATCCCCTTTCTCTGGTCTCTGCCTTTCGGCCTGGTGGCGGCGGAAAAGGGATTGACCCAGCGAGAGCGGGAAGTCATGGGCTTGGCATATCAGGGGCTGACCAATCCGGAGATCGCGGAGGCATTGACGATTTCACGGTATACGGTGAAGCGGCACATGCATAATCTTATTGAGAAACTGCAGATCCAGGGAAGAATGGAACTGGTCCATTTGGTCGGCCAGTACAAAAAGTAACATATTATAAGATAAGCTTGATTTTTTGTTTTCCCTGATATCCCGCAGGTCGAGCATTTCGGGTAGCATACAAATA
>JAFRLD010000028.1 GCA_017431395.1 Bacillota bacterium
ACGCAGCACCGCACGGTTCTTCTCCTCCATCTCATAGAGCGGCAGGCGGAATCCGCCGACGCCCATGCCCGCCATGTTCATAGCTTCCTTGATCGGGATCGGGTTGACCTCGATGAAGAAGTCATTGATCAGAGGCAGGTACTCAAGCTGTGTAGCAGCAGCCTTCGCGGTGCGGCCCTCCAGGTAATCCCAGCACATCTCGTGGACCTTCTCCGGCATCAGGTTCGCCCAGACGGAGATCGTCCCGCTGCCGCCAACCGACATGAGCGGGATGGTGATGTCGTCGTTGCCGCTCCAGATGTGGAACTCGTGATCCTCAGTCGCCTTCGCCAGCTTGACCACATAGCCCATGTCGCCGGACGCCTCCTTGACGCCGACGATGTTATCTTTCTTGGCCAGCTCCGCCATCACGTCGATCGGGAAACCGATCCCGGTCCGCCCCGGAATGTTGTAAATGATGACCGGGATGTCCACGGAATCCGCCACGTCGGCGATGTGGTGATAGAGCCCGGCCTTGTTTGCCTTGTTATAATACGGAGAGATGCAAAGCAGGGCATCGGCGCCCGCCTTAGTGAACCGCTCCGCCTTCTCGAAGGATGTCCGCGTATCATTGGAGCCTGCGTTCACGATGAGGGGGATCCGGCCTTTGCAGACCTCAACGGACTTCTTCACGATCTCGAAGTCCTCCTGCCATGTGAAGGTCGGGGATTCACTGGTCGTACCAAGGACCAGGATGCCGTCCGTCTTGTTCGCGATATGGAACTCGAGCAGTTCCTCCAGCTTCTCGAAATTGATGCTGCCGTCCTCGTGGAACGGAGTGATCAGGGCTACGATCGAGCCTTTGACATCAAATCTGTCTGCCATATTCAAAACCTCCCTGTTATTAGCCATTATCGTACTTTAATGATACTACATCTTGGGATGGATATCCACCTATAATCGGTGGAATCATTGGCTGCAGCTTCACATATATATCACAATAACAGTATATAAAATAATAAAACATGCAGAGAGGAGGGGCGCGATATGGACGGCGAAGAGGTCATCCTGTTTTTTCAACTCCTGACGCCATTTGCAGGAGGAGTTTTTCTTGTGACCGGGCTGATCGGGCTGGGGATCTACAGAAAAACGCACAGGATCTCTAACGGCGTGAAGGCCTGCCTTTGCGTGATGGTTTTGGTGGTCGTGGGATGGACGGGCCTGCTTTTGCAGATGCGCCATGAAAACATAAGCTATCTGGAAGAGAATGAAAGCCGCATCGATACGGGCACCGTTATCTATTGGGATGATTACGCGGATCGGTTCCACTATGAGGGAGAGGAATATGTCGCCATGCTCTACCGGCAGAAGTATCCCAACTGGTTTGAGCTTGAGGAACGTGCGTGGTATTTCGGAGAGCAATGGGAACAGGATCATGCTGTTTTCATTCTGCGTGATCGGCAGTCGCTGGCTAAGTGGCTGGCAGCGTATGATGACCGGTGTGAGGTGTTTTCGACGGAGAGCGGATGCGGGGAGACGATCCTGCTTTCGGATAAACATAACTACCATTGTAAGAAAAAAGCGATCGACAGGGTCCTCGCATATTACTCCGATCTGAACAACTACGATTTCTATGTAGACGGGAAAAAAGTGAAGGCGCCCGGCCCGGAAGCCATCGACGCACTGAACCAGTTAATGACCCAGACGGGGCAAAGGCTGGACCGCCACGGCAAACGCTATGGGCTGAGCATCATCAGCAAGGATCAGTTGTATGCGGGCACGATCGTGATAGAGGAAATCGACGGAACGTATTATGCCATCGGTTATGAGTTTGACAAAGCCTCTGATGAGATGGTGGACATCGCCTGGAAGATCCCGCAGGAAACCGCAGAAGAGCTTACGGATCATCTGGGGGAGGATCCCTTCTCTGACGACTGAAATTCACCGGGCATCTGTTGAAAAACGCGCCGCAGTATAGTATTATATTATACTGCGGTATTTTATGTTTGACGCAGTATATGAAAAAGGTACAGGAGCGATAGAATGAAACTGAAACAGCTATTGGAATTTCTGACATATGAGATCATCCGGCCCGGCGGCGCGGAGCCCCTGGACAGGGAGATCACGTCCGTGGAGATGGACTCTCGCAAGGTAAGTGAAGGATGCCTCTTCGTATGCATCAAGGGGGCGGTCTTCGATGCCCACAGCGTTGCGGCGGATGTCGCAAAGGCTGGCGCGTCCGTCCTCGTGATCCAGGACGACATCGACCTGGATCAGATCCCGGCGGACACCACGGTCATAAAAACCGAGAACACCCGCTATGCCCTGGCCTGCATCTCAGCCGCCTGGTTCGGCCATCCGGCCAGAGAGCTCACCACCATCGGCATCACCGGGACAAAAGGTAAGACCACCACGACCTACATGGTCAAATCGATCCTGGAGAAGACCGGGCACAAGGTCGGCCTGATCGGCACCATCGAAGCGATCGTTGGAGACAAGACCTATCCCGCGCCGAACACCACGCCGGAATCCTACACCATCCAGAAATACTTCCGGGAAATGGTCGAGGCGGGCTGCGACTGCGTCGTCATGGAAGCATCCTCTCAGGGGTTCATGCTCCACCGGACGGCAGGATTCACTTTTGATTACGGCATCTTCACCAACATCGAACGGGACCACATCGGACCGAACGAGCACACGAGCTTCGAGCACTATCTGGAGTGCAAGAAGTTGCTCCTGAAGCAGTGCCGCATCGGCATAGTGAACCGGGACGATAAGCATTTCGAGCAGATCATAGAAGGAGCGACCTGCGAGATCGAGACCTACGGACTCAGCGAAGAAGCGGACCTGCGGGCGGACGACATGAAGCTGGTGTCCGGACCCGGCTATCTTGGGATCGCCTATCACGTCCGGG
>JAFRLD010000029.1 GCA_017431395.1 Bacillota bacterium
GATCACCGTTACGGATACGCTCCGGCGCATCGATGAATTCGTCGAGGCACTGCAGCGCGAGAAGCCGGGCCCTGCAGAGATCGTCCATATCAAACGGACCACGCAGGAGTTCACGAAATTTACGGATTTCACGATAAAGGGAAGTGCCGAGGGCGGCGATGACGCGGCCATGATCCCTCCGGATATGGCGAGCTGCCCCCAGTGCCTGAAGGAGCTCGCCGATCACGAGGATCCGCGGTATCTACATCCCTTTATCAGCTGCATGCTCTGCGGTCCCCGCTATACGATCATCGACCGGATCCCCTACGACCGGGACAACACGTCTATGATCGATTATCCTATGTGTGGTTTTTGCGAGGTCCAGTATACGGACCTGCATGACCGGCGCCATCACGCCCAGACGATCTCCTGTCACGCCTGCGGTCCTTATCTGAAATGGATGGAGCACGAAACGGACGCTCCTGGGCCTGCGGATGCGGCGGCGCTTGAGGCTGCGGATGCGGCGGCGACCACCCCCGCAGAGGAAGCTGCGGAACCAGCTTCTCCCGATGAGGATCCGAGGGCGGCTCTGGAGATGATCCTGAAACGCTCTGCCCACCTGCGGGCATCTGCCGGCAGCGGCGATGGGGCCGGCCGGCACACCTCGGCCGATGACCGCAAGCTCTTAGATCATGCGGCACAGATCCTGGCAGACGGTGGTGTCATCGCGTTCAAAAGCGTTGGCGGCTACAACCTGGTCGCTGATCCTTTTAATGACAGCGCTGTGCAGAAACTGCGCGAGATCAAAGGACGGGAAACCAAACCCTTCGCCGTCATGTTCCGCGATATGAAGGAGATCCTGTACTATTGTCACGTGACGGATGTGGAGGCGAACCTCCTGGAGTCCTCCGCGCGTCCGATCATCCTGCTGGAACACAAGCTGAATGAACCGGGCTTCGCAAGCTCTGTAGGCCGCAGATTCCCTGAAACGGAGGATGGTCTGCCGGAGGCTTCCTACACCGATCTGAAGCGCAGCCGTTTCATCGGCTCCTTCCTGCCGAGCCTCGCCGCGCAGTACCTTCTTCTCGACCGGATCAGCCCGCTGATCTTCACCAGCGCGAACAAATCCGATCTGCCGATGATAAAAGACGATGAAGAGATGCGAAGCTGGTTCGAGAAAGAACCTGCCATCGATGGCATCTTATATAATGAAAGAAAGATCCGGGTCCGCATGGACGATTCGGTGACCCGTGTCATCGATGATCAGCCGCAGATGATCCGCCGCAGCAAAGGCTATGCCCCCCTGCCGCTCTATGTGGACCTGCCGGAGCACGTGAACGGATCCGTCTTCGCAGCAGGAAGCCAGCTAAAGAATTCCTTCGCGCTGACCAAGGGACCCTTCCTCTATATGAGCCAGTATTTCGGGGATCTCGACACGGTAGAGAACCAGCAGGTATTTCAGGAGAACATCCGCCGTATGGGCCGGCTCTTCCGGATCCGCCCGGAGGCGGTCGTATGCGATATGCATCCGCTGTATGAGAGCACGATCTTCGCGAAGGAATTTGCGAAGAAGCATGGCCTGCCTTTGCTGCAGGTCCAGCACCACCATGCCCACGTAGCCTCGGTCATGGCCGAAAACAATCTGACCGGCAAAGTCATCGGTATCAGTTTTGACGGCACCGGCTACGGCACGGACGGCTGCATCTGGGGCGGCGAGGTCCTGATCTGCGAAGGCAGGGACTGTGAACGGTTCTCCCACCTGCGGTATATCGATATGATCGGCGGGGATTCCTCCATGAAGGACGCGCACCGGTCCGCCCTGAGCTACATGGCGAGTACCGTGCTTTATGGACCCGGCGAGCCTCTTTGCGATGAGGAGGGCTGCCGGCAGTTCGCCATTGATCTCACCGACATCCTGAAGTTCGGCGCAGAACGGATCATGGGCTGTCCGGATGCCCGGATGATCCTTCGCGCCATCGAATCCGGGATCAATACGATCTCAAGTTCCAGTATGGGCCGGCTCTTTGACGCTGTCTCCGCCCTGCTCGACATCAAAGAATACAACGACTATGAAGGCCAGTGCGCGATCATGCTGGAGGACGCTGCAGCCTTTGCGATAAAACATCCCGGAGAAGATCCGGCCAGCGATCTGGCCCTCAAATTCCATGAACGCGTCATCGATGCGATCGTGAGGGAATGCGTTCTCGCCCGGGAAAAGACCGGCGCGGACCAGGTCGCCCTCACCGGAGGCACCTTCCAGAACAAGATCCTGATGGAAGGAGCTCTTAAGAAGCTGCGGGCCCTGGGTTTTCATCCTTATTACAACATCTCCGTCAGTCCGAACGACGGCGGCATAGCGCTGGGGCAGGCATATATCGCTTTGCAAAGGCAGGTCTGAAATTTTTAAAAGAAAACAGGGTAGTACGTTCGTACCACCCTGCTTTTTTTATTGATCTATGCCGGAGCACCGGATCTGACAGCAGCGCCTTCCTTACAGCAGCGCCTCGTCCATAGCCGCCAGCTTCTTGTAGGTCTCCAGTTTTTTCTTCGCGTCTTCCTCGGTCATCTCGAAGAGCTTCTCTGCCACGGATGGGAATTCCTTGGCCAGGGAGCTGTAACGGATCTGTCCCATGATGAAGTCGCGGAAGGAGGTCTTCGGCTCGCCGGAATCCAGGATGAACGGATTCTTGCCCTGCTTCTTCCGGTCCGGATTGTACCGGTACAGGTTCCAGTAACCGGAATCCACCGCTTCCTGGATGTTGCGCTGGGACTTGCCCATACCCTTGCGGATCCCGTGGTTGATACACGGTGCGTAGGCGATGATCAGGGACGGTCCGTCATAAGCCTCCGCCTCCAGCATGGCCTTCATCAGCTGGTTCTTGTCCGCGCCCATGCCAACCTGCGCTACATAGACGTAGCCATAGGACATGGCCATCAGACCCAGATCCTTCTTCTTGATACGCTTACCGGATGCGGCGAACTTGGCGATAGCCGCCGCCGGTGTCGCCTTCGACGCCTGACCGCCGGTATTGGAGTAGACCTCGGTATCGAACACCAGAATGTTGATGTTCTCTCCGGAAGCCAGCACGTGGTCCAGACCGCCGTAGCCGATATCGTAAGCCCAGCCGTCACCGCCCAGAGCCCAGACAGATCTCTTGACCAGATAGTCCTTGTTCTCCAGGATACGGTCGCAGAGTCCCTTAACGATCTGGTCCGTATGGTCGAGGCCTTCCATGATCTCCACGACCTTCTCACTCTTCGCTCTGGATTCACGTCCGTCGTTCTTGAACTCCAGCCATTCCTCCAGTGCCTCCTTCAACCGCTCATCGACATCCAGCGCCAGCAGCGCTCTCATGTTCTGCTCGATCTTCTCCCGGATCTGGTTGGCCGCGAGGAGCATGCCATAGCCGAACTCCGCGTTATCCTCGAACAGGGAGTTGGACCAGGCCGGACCTCTGCCGTCTTCATCCTTGCAGTACGGCATGGACGGTGCGGACGCGCCCCAGATGGAGGAGCAGCCCGTGGCGTTGGCGATCAGCATCCGGTCACCGAACAGCTGGGTCGCCAGCTTGATGTACGGTGTTTCTCCGCAGCCTGCGCAGGCGCCGGAGAATTCGATGTATGGCTTGCTGAACTGGCTGCCTTTGACCGTCTCACGGTTGAACTTATCCTTCTTCTGCGGGAGCTTGATGCCATAAGCCCAGTTCTCTGCTTCTTTCACCACCTGTGCGTACGGCTTCATGACCAGAGCCGTTTCCTTAGCCGGACAGATGTCCGCGCAGTTGCCGCAGCCCATGCAGTCCATAGCGGACAGCTGCATCCGGTAATGCAGGCCCTTGACATCCTTGCCCATAGCTTCCAGAGTAATGAAGCCCTCCGGAGCCGCCGCCTTCTCTTCTTCGGTCAGCAGCATCGGACGGATCGCCGCATGCGGACAGACGAAGGAGCACTGGTTGCACTGCAGGCATTTCTCCGGCTGCCACTCAGGCAGGTAAACGCCGACGCCCCGCTTCTCGTACTGGGTCGTGCCGGATGGGAATGTGCCGTCCGCATTCTCCAGGAATGCGCTGACCGGCAGGTCATCTCCAGCCTTTGTATTCATCGGTCTCTGGATGTTCTCCACGAACTCCGGGATCTCCTCATAGACCCACTTCGGATCTTCGACATCCGCCCACTCTGCCGGGACTTCGACCTTGCGGATGGACCGGATCCCCTCATCGACCGCACGGCAGTTCATGTCGACGATATCCTGACCCTTCCTCTTATATGTCTTCTCGATACCTTCCTTCAGGTATTCCACCGCCTTGTCGATCGGAATGACTCCGGTCAGCTGGAAGAATGCCGCCTGCATGACCATGTTGATCCTGGATCCCAGACCGATCCTTTCGGCGATCTCCCATGCGTCGATGGCATAGAAGCTGATCTCCTTTCTCGCCAGGTCTCTCTTCATCTTCGCCGGCAGGATCCGGTCGATGTCCTCATCGCTCCAGAGCGTATTCAGCAGGAAGGTCCCGCCTTTTTTCAGCTCCTTCAGCATATCGTACTGACGGACGTAGGCCTGGTTGTGGCAGGCCACGAAGTCCGCCTGGTTGATCAGGTAGGTGGACTGGATCGGGGATTCTCCGAACCGCAGATGGGATACGGTCAGACCACCGGACTTCTTCGAGTCATAGTCGAAGTAGCCCTGAGCGTACAGGTCCGTCTTATCACCAATGATCTTGATCGCGGTCTTGTTCGCACCAACGGTACCGTCGGAACCAAGACCCCAGAACTTACACTTGATGGTTCCCTTAGGTTCTCTGGCGATTCCCTCGGTATACGGCAGGGACAGGCCGGTCACATCATCCTCGATACCCACGGTGAAGTGGTTCTTCGGATTCTTATGATACAGGTTGTCGTAGATCGAGTGGACCATGCCCGGCGTCGTGTCCTTCGAACCGATGCCGTAGCGGCCACCGTAGACCTCCGGAGCGTTCCGCTCGCCATAGAGCGCGGTTCTGACATCCTGATACAGAGGCTCTCCCAGAGACCCCGGCTCCTTGGTCCGGTCGAGGACCGCGATCCGCTCTACGGTCTTCGGGAGCACGTCCATGAAGTATTCCTTCACGAACGGACGATACAGTCTGACCTTGATCAGGCCGACCCGGTGGCCGTCTTCGACCATCTTGTTCATGGTCTCTTCGATGGTCTCGCAGATGGAGCCCATGGCGACGATGACGTTCTCCGCGTCCGGTGCACCAACGTAATCGAACGGCTTATATGATCTGCCGGTCATCTCGCTGACCTTCTCCATGTAGTCGGCAACGATCTCCGGAATATTGTCATAATACGTGTTGGAAGCCTCTCTTCCCTGGAAGAAGATATCCGGGTTCTGAGCTGTTCCGCGGATCACCGGATGCTCCGGATTCAGGGCTCTGTCTCTGAATTCCTGCACGGCGTCCCAGTCGACGAGCTTACGGAAGTCGTCGTGGCTGAACACCTCGATCTTCTGGATCTCGTGGGAGGTCCGGAAACCGTCGAAGAAATGCAGGAACGGGACCCTGCCCTTGATGGCCGAAAGATGGGCGATGCCGCCCAGGTCCATGACCTCCTGCACGGAGTTGGAGCAAAGCATGGCGAATCCGGTCTGCCGGCAGGCCATGACATCGGAATGGTCTCCGAAAATGCACAGCGCGTGGGTCGATATACTTCTCGCCGCCACGTGGAA
Organism: Bacillota bacterium; assembly: GCA_017431395.1. Classification (GTDB taxonomy): domain Bacteria; phylum Bacillota; class Clostridia; order Peptostreptococcales; family Anaerovoracaceae; genus Lentihominibacter. The sequence continues at coordinate 5,687 of JAFRLD010000029.1, forward strand.
CACTCCCGGAAGCAGTTCTCCTGCGATCTTATACATATTCGGGATCATAAGGAGCAGGCCCTGAGATGCCGTGTATGTGGTGGACAGTGCTCCTGCGGAAAGCGCTCCGTGGACCGCACCGGCTGCCCCTGCTTCCGACTGCATTTCTGCGATCTTTACCGGCTGTCCGAAAATGTTCTTCTTGCCATAAGCCGCCCAGTCATCTACGACCTCCGCCATGGTCGAAGACGGGGTGATCGGGTAGATCGCCGCTACGTCAGTAAACGCATAGGACACATGTGCTGCGGCAGTATTGCCGTCCATTGTCAGCATTCGTTTCTGTCTCATGATAATCTTACTCTCCCTTTGTAATTCACTACTTCTTCTATTTTATATAAACATATTGCATACACTCTAACGTACCGTTCTGTAGCTGTCAATATTGTACGAAAAGTAATACAATATACATTTTGTACGAATTTTGATACATTTTTCACAACCCCGAAAATACAATAATTGTAAATCGCTTCGTTTTCATGTATACTATTCACGGTAAGGAGATGCGGGCAGGCCCCGCAGTACAATATTGAGCGAAATAAGAAACGACAACACAGAATATATAAAGGACACAAAAGAGGTCACGAACAATACGATCGACACGAGGTTCGGGAAGAAACCGGCGGATCAAGGAATGCTCCCCGATCAGGAGAAGCCCGATGATACAGCGAAGCCGGACGATCAAGACAAGCCCGGCGATGAGAGCACCCCGAAGGATAAGAACGATCCGGCGGATAAGAACGATCCGGCGGACAAGAATGGTCCCGCGGATAAGAAGGATCCGGTCGACCTCACGCCCCGTCCGGTCAAACCTGAGGATGAATCCTACAGGGAGCTTATGATGCGTTTTACCGCGCATCCGGTGAAACCGAAGTACTGGTTCGAGGAATTCGGTGATCACTGGACCTGCAGCTGCGGCCAGATCAACAAAGGCGAGACCTGTGCCAACTGCGGCCTGGAGCGCTCCCTCCTCCGCAAGCTGTTCATCCTGCACAAGCCCTCGCCAGATGGCGCCCCGGCCGGGGATGGGACCGCAGGAGATAATGATCTGACGGTGACCCTGCAGATGCCGCCCGGCCAGGCCGGCGCACCCGGGGCTCCCGGGGGACCCGCCAGGCCAGAACACGCAGAGCCAGAGGTGGAAATGAAGACCGCCTCCAGCCTGGTGGTCGGTGTCATCATCGTGTTCTTCCTCATGCTTCTTGGAGCCGGCGCCTTCCTTTACTTCGTGGTCCTTCCGGAGATGCATGAGCAGGACGTCGCCAAACGCGACTCCGTCCGGATCAGCCTGACAGAGAATCTGCCACTCGCAACTTCCCCGCTGCCGCGGGCACAGTATAAATCCTATGTGGCGGCCGGCGATATGCTCTGTGAAGAAGGCAAATACCAGAAATCCCTGACCTACTACAACAAGGCAGCGGACCTGAAGGATGACGAAAGCATACGGCAAAAGATCCTGGACGCCAAATTCGGCTACGTGAAAGCGCATCAGGAAGAAGGCGACGACTACTTCGAGACCTACCTGAACGAACTGATCGATGTCCACTATAACGGGGCTCAGGCGATCTACGACCAGTATTACGCCTGGCATGTGACGATCGTCGCCAACAATCTGGAGGATGATTTCTCGACCGATATGAAGAACGTGAACCGGAGCGATACGATCTACTTCCATACGACCGTGACCGGCGGCGCACCCGGCGCATCCGTCAAGCTCTACTATCAGATCCTATGGCCTGACGGGACCGCCGAAAGAAAGGATGTCGACTCCACCTTCCATACCGGCTCCCATTTCACCTCCCGGTTCCAGTACGCGATGCCGCTTTTCTCAAAGGCTGGCAAGCTGACCTTCGAGCTGTATGACAAAGACTCCCACGACCTACTTGGGAGCGATTCGATCCAGCTGAAAAAATAGCCCTAACCTATACTCGCAGCGCAGCGTCTGGCGCTCGCACATCGTGACCGCAGCGAACGCTGCCTGAATACTAATCGCCCTCCCCGGCACACTGAGAATTCCTTACCACACAGTGCCGGGGAGGTAAGCGGTAAATCACGAGTGTATTGACATCATAAAAACACCCCAGGCCATCATCCGACCTGGGGTGCGTTACTTAGGTGTTCTTCTTTCGGCAATCATCTGGCAGGTAATCTGACCA
>JAFRLD010000030.1 GCA_017431395.1 Bacillota bacterium
ACAGTGGGCCTCGCATGCTCCGCACTTCACACAATTGGAGGCATGCTGCGCTTTGTTCAGCCAGTTCAGGTACTCATGCTTCAGCTTCGGGTTCTGTTCATACGCCATCCAGTCGTTATAGTAGCGGATCACGCGCGGGATATCGACCCCGCTCGGGCATGGCATGCAGTAGCGACACTCCGTGCAAGGGTACAGGATGAACTTATGATACAGGTCCGCAGCCTTGTGAATGGCTTCTTTCTCGGGCTCCGTGAGCACGGTCACATCGTCGCTGGAAAAGATCGCGAGGTTCTGCTCCAGCTGTTCCATGCTTCCCATCCCGCTCAGGATACAAGCGACCTCCGGCTGGGAGGCGACCCACTTGAAGGCCCATTCCGCCGGCGTCCTGCGTACGGGGGCATCGTCCCAGATCTCCTGGATCGCCGGGGGCACAGCATCCGTTAAGCGCCCGCCTTTTAGCGGTTCCATGATCACAACGGGGGTGTCCCGTGCTCCCGCGTAGCGGAGTCCCTCAAGGCCCGCCTGGAATCCCGCGTCCACGTAATTCAGCTGGATCTGGCAGAAGTCCCAGGGATAGGCGTCGATGATCTCTTTGAACAAAGGCAGGTCATCATGGTAGGAGAAGCCGATCTTCCCGATCTTGCCTTCGGCCCGAAATTCCTCCAGGATCGGCATCACATTGCATCGTTTCGTGATCTCCCAGTTATCCTTCGTGAGGTTATGGACAAGGTACAGGTCGATGTAGTCCATGTCCAGCCTTTGCAGCTCCTCTTCGAAAAACCTGCGTACATCGGCTTCCTCTTTTACCAGCCAGACGGGAAGCTTGTCAGCAAGGAGGACCTTCTCCCGGTAGCCGTCTTTAAGTGCCTTGCCGAGGATCGTCTCGCTCTGTCCTCCGTGATAGGTGTAAGCAGTATCCAGGTAATTGATCCCGCGGTCAATGGCATGACGAATGAGCCGGATCGTCTCCGCCTCGTCCACTTCGCCGGTCCCGGTCGTGGCGAAGCGCATCGCGCCGAAGCCGAGAAGAGAGGTCTTCTGGCCTAATCGTTCGAATTCTCTGTAGATCATGTATTCTCCTCACCTTCCTGTGTTATACTGACGGTATCGTAACTGGCTATATTATACTACGAATGGAGCGGCGTGAAAATGAAACAGGTCGATTTGAAACAGATTGTCAATACCTTTATCGATGAGGCGATGGAGCTGAATGATCTTCCGGGACTCGTGATCGGCGTAAGCCTGGCCGGGGAAAAATACACCTTCGCCCGGGGCGTGCGGGATAAGGTGACGGGGGATCCGCTGCAGGCGGACGATGTGTTTCACTGCGCGTCCGTTTCGAAGCTGTTCACCTCGTCCGCGATCCTGAAGCTGGTCGCTTCCGGTGTGCTGGGGCTGGAGGACCGGCTCTGCGATATCCTGCCGGAGCTGTTTGAAGGCGATTCGTGTATCGCAGATAGGCGATATAGAGAAGTGCGGCTTTGGCAGATGCTTTCCCATACCGCAGGCATCGGCGACGTGGACGATTATCATTGGGAGCAGGCCCTGACATCGGATACGGCGCTCTCGGAGTACGTGCATTCAGGGGAGGTGACGGATCTGCCTCTGCTGTGGGCGCCGGGAGAAGGGGGATTCCGCTACAGCAATGTGGCTTATGAGATCCTCGGGCATATCGTCTGCGTGAAGTCAGCGGAGTATGCCGGGCGGCAGCTCTCATATGAGGCATTCGTGAAGGAGTTTCTGATGGAACCCGCGGGCATGGCGGATTCCACCATGCTGACGTTTGAACGGATCGGCGCAAAAGCTGGACAGCCCTGTCCCCTGATCACAGAGGAGATCCGGCGGAGGAATGCTGTTGAGGATGGAGCTGCGGCCGGGCAGCCTGCAGGGCTGCCCGGGGATTGGCATCCCATGGCGCTGCCCCACGAGAAGGCGGAGGACCGCAGCATAGTCCCCGTGAAGTTCTATCCATATACCAGAAGCCACGGCCCGAGCTCCACGCTGACATCGACGGCGGCAGACCTCCTTCGCTGGGGGGAGGCGAATATGCCGGGCTTCGCTAAGGAGGGAGCGGCCGATGCCGTGCTTCCCTCCGGCATCTATCAGCATATCCGCCAGGAGTATGCCGAGGTCCCGAACAACCGGGAGAAGATGGGGCTGGGCTGGTTCATGCGCCGCCAGCTGGGCTATCAGCTTTATGGGCACGAGGGAACGGACGACGGTTTTCGGGCCAGCCTTTGGATCTGCCCGGAGAAAAAACTAGCCATCGCTGTGCTGTCCAACCTGTCCGGGGCCCCGGTGAAGCGGCTGAACAAGAAGCTGTTTGAGCGCATATTGGCAGATTTCTGTTGACATCTGGCCCGAACAGGACTACCATAGTAAAGTAAAAAAGAATATAGGAAACGATCTTCAGGGCAGGGTGCGATTCCCGACCGGCGGTATAGTCCGCGAGCGCATGAGCGCATGAACCGGTGCGATTCCGGTACCGACCGTATAGTCTGGATGGAAGAAGATGTTTTTTCTTGCTTTTGACGTACAAGAACCTTACATCAAGCCCTGCGGATCGCAGGGTTTTTCTTATGACAAACGAAGACAGACAATTTATGCGGCGGGCCATCGATCTCGCAAAGGCTGGCGAGGGCTGGGCCCATCCCAACCCGCTCGTTGGCGCGGTGATCGTGAAAGACGGCAGGATCATCGGAGAAGGCTATCACCGCAAATGCGGAGAGCTCCACGCGGAGCGAAATGCCATCGCGGATGCAAAAAACAGGGCCGGAGGATCCGCCGCCGACGCACTTGAGGGCGCTGCGATCTACGTCACGCTGGAGCCTTGCTGCCATTATGGGAAGACGCCGCCTTGCACGGAGGCGATCATCGAAAACAAGATCGCCCGTGTGGTGATCGGGTCAAGGGATCCCAATCCGCTCGTTGCGGGCAAGGGGGCGAAGATCCTCCGGGAGGCCGGGATCGAGGTGCTTGAGGATTTCCTGCAGGAGGAATGTGATGCGCTGAATCCGGTGTTCTTTCACTACATCGGGACGAAGACACCCTATGTGATCATGAAGTACGCCATGACGGCCGACGGCAAGATCGCGACGAAGACCGGGGCTTCGAAATGGATCACAGGGGAAGGAGCCAGGCAGGAGGTCCACCGGATACGGCACGCCTGCATGGGGATCATGGCGGGGATCGGGACCGTGCTGGCGGACGATCCGCTGCTGAACTGCCGCATGGATGAGGCCGCAGAACAGGACATCAGTCCTTATGGCCCGTGTCAGCCCATCCGGATCATCTGCGACAGCCATCTCAGGATCGCCCTAGATAGCCAGATCTGCCGGACGGCGGATAAATATGAGACCATCGTCGCCTGCGCGGATGAGAACGATAAAGCAGATGCATTGAAAGCTCTTGGAATCGAAGTGATTCCTGTGCCGGACGGAGAAGGAAGCATCGACCTGAGGAAGCTGATGGACCTGCTGGGAGCACGGAGCATCGACAGCATTCTGCTGGAAGGCGGGAGCACGCTCAACGAGAGTGCCCTGCGGTCTGGGATCGTCAATGAAGTACGGGCCTTTATAGCCCCGAAGTTGTTCGGTGGGACGGCCAAGACCCCGGTGGAAGGGATAGGTGCAGAGGTGCCGGATCAGGCCATTCCGATGGAACTGGTCGAAACGGAGATGTTCGGAGATGACCTGATGCTCCGATATCTGGTGAAGAATATATAGACAGGAGGAAGCGAGCTTGTTTACAGGAATCATAGAGGAGGTAGGAGTGATCCGGGGCATGAGCATGTCCGGTCATTCCGGGGAGATCTCCATCAAGGCAGGCAAGGTCCTGGAAGGGACGAAGATCGGCGACAGCATCGCGGTCAACGGGATCTGCCTGACCGTAACCAGCCTTAGGCCGGACGGCTTCACGGCGGATGTCATGCCGGAGACGGTCAGCCGCAGCAGCCTCGGAGGGGCTTCCGCAGGAGACCGGGTCAATCTGGAGCGGACTATGGCAGCGGACGGCAGATTCGGAGGCCACATCGTTTCAGGGCACATCGACGGGACCGGGACCATCCGCGAAATGAAGCGGGATGAGAATGCGGTCTGGGTCCGGATCGAAGCGGGTCCGCAGATCCTTCGATATATCGTAGAGAAGGGATCCATCACCATCGATGGCATCAGCCTGACGGTGGCTACGGTCACGGAGAAGGACTTCAGCGTTTCGATCATTCCCCATACGGGAAGCGAAACGACCCTGCTCACAAGGCAGGCGGGAGACAAGGTCAATCTGGAGACGGATATCATCGCCAAATATACCGAGAAGCTGCTCGTGGGAGCATCGGGAGCACGCGGTACTTCGGCGAATGAGGAGGTTGAAGAAGCCGGAGCATCCGGCATTACTATGGATATGCTGCAAAGTCTGGCATGAACGGGTAGTGCGACCAACTGAAGAATCGCCACGCAGTAAAACTGCTGCGATTCCTGTAGGGGCACTGCGCGCCGTATCGGAGATACGGGCAGTGCTCCCAGCCTTTGCATATAGCTAACAGGAGGAACTATGGAAAAGAAGTACGAGTACAACACCATCGAAGAAGCCCTGGAGGAGCTGCGGGCCGGGAAGATCATCCTCGTCACAGACGATCCGGACAGGGAGAACGAAGGAGACATGATCTGTGCGGCAGAGTTCGCGACCCAGGAGAACATGAACATCATGGCGACCTACGCGAAGGGACTGATCTGTACGCCGATGAGCGCGGAGGTAGCGAACCGTTTAGGCCTTCCGCCAATGGTAGCGGAGAACACCGATAACCACGAGACTGCCTTCACGGTCTCCATCGACCATATCGATACGACCACGGGCATCTCCGCGAAGGAACGGTCGTATACCATCATGAAGTGCGCGGATCCCGAATCACGGCCGGGAGATTTTCGCAGGCCGGGACATACCTTCCCGCTGATCGCCCGGTACGGGGGCGTACTGGTGAGAAACGGACATACGGAGGCAACGGTGGATCTTCTGAGATTGGCTGGCATGACCGAGTGCGGCGTATGCTGCGAGGTCATGGACGATGACGGGACGATGATGCAGACACCTAAGCTCTGGGAGCTGGCGAAGAAATTCGACATGAAGTTCATCACCATCAAGAATCTGCAGGACTACCTGCGGGTCCACGAGAAACACGTGACCTGCGAAGCCGTGGCTAAAATGCCTACGCAGTACGGAGAGTTCGACCTTTACGGATACATCAACGACATCACCGGTGAGCACCACGTGGCCCTCGTGAAGGGTGAGATCGGAGACGGGGAAGATGTCCTCTGCCGGGTCCACTCGGAGTGCCTGACAGGAGATACTTTCGGCTCCATGCGATGCGACTGCGGCCTGCAGCTGCAGACCGCCATGCAGATGGTCGAGAGGGAAGGCCGGGGGATCATCCTTTATATGCGGCAGGAAGGCCGGGGCATAGGCCTCATCAATAAGATCAAAGCCTACAACCTGCAGGAACAGGGGCTGGACACCGTAGAAGCCAACATCAAGCTGGGCTTCGCCGCAGACCTCAGAGAATATTGGGTCGGAGCACAGATCCTGAGAGATCTCGGGGCGAGGTCCCTGAGACTTCTGACCAACAATCCGGACAAGATCTACGGACTCGGTGAGTTCGGTCTGGAGATTCATGAGAGAGTGCCGATCGAGATCGCTCCGCAGAGCTTCGACCACCGGTATCTTAAGACGAAAAAAACCAAGATGGGACACATCCTGGAGAAGGTATAACAATCATTCATAATTCAGATGGAGGAACATACAATGAAAGAAATCAATGTCATCAATGGAAACGTCGTTGCACCGGAAGGGATGAAAGTCGCCATCGTGGCTTCCCGTTTCAACGAGATCATCACGAACAAACTGCTTGGCGGCGCGGTCGACGGGCTGGTCCGTCACGGCATGAGTGAGGACGACATCACCGCGGTCTGGGTGCCGGGCGCCTTCGAGATCCCGGTCATCGCCAAAAAGCTGGCCACCTCCGGGAAGTACGATGCGGTCATCTGCGTCGGTGCGGTGATCCGCGGCCAGACCAGTCACTATGACTATGTGTGCAATGAGGTCTCCAAGGGGATCGCTCAGGTATCCCTTCAGACCGGCATCCCGGTCATGTTCGGCATCGTGACGACAGAAAATATCGAGCAGGCGATCGCCCGTGCCGGTTCAAAGGCTGGAAACAAAGGTTACGACTGCGCGCTCGGAGCCATTGAGATGGTGAACCTCAGCAGGGAACTCGGCTGATCCCTGATCAGCCGCGCGGGGCGAAGGATCGGCAAATCCGCTTATTCCCCCCGCATCGCCGCCAGGAAGTCTTCGAAGTGTTCGAAGTCGCTCCGCATGAACTCATAGAGGATCGGCTCGCGGAACTCGAAGGTGCCGGCAGCGTTATAGGCTCCGCCGGGGACGAAGTTGAAGCGCCCGCTGGGAATAAGATAAGGGGCGAGGACGCTGGCCGAAATGGTCTGCTCCAGATGGTGCAGGTCCGGCAGGCTGTGAGCGCATAATATGAGCTGTCCGTGGTTTGTCAGGAAATACATTCCGCGGACATCATTGCTCAGCTGGAAAGTACGGCTGTCGACATGATCGTTCGTTGGACGGAAGGTCATGAAGAGACGGCCGTTTTCATATGATGACATGGTCGCATGGAAGCCGAGGGTGAATTCATCGATGTTATCTTCCATTTCTTCTTCCGAAAGAAAGACTTCGTAGAGGGTGATGTACTCGATCTTTTTGAGGATCATAGCGGCTTCCGTGTCGCTGATGGGGAAGCGGTTCAGGCGCTGCGCACGAACGACTTTAAGGTCTTTCACGACGATGCGGGAGACGATCTTATCATAGGCTCCGTTCATCTCCACCAGGGAATCGCATAGATAGGAAGTGGCCCCGTCCGGATAGGTCCCGTCCTCATCGATCGTATTGCGGCAGAAGGTGGCACAGGTGTAGTCGCTGTAGAGGTCCAGGGGGACATCCGGTGCAGCCAGATAGCGCATCCCTTCCGGATCACTGCCGAAACAGCGCATGAGAAAATAGTTGACCACCTGTTCGTCGCTTCGCAGCTGCGGGCAGATCATCTGCATCAGATCGGACCTCTCCTCTTCGCCCGCGTCGATGACAGGGGCAAGAAGGACGGAATACTGGGGAAAGCCCGCGGGCGCCGGCAGAAGATGCTCTTCATTGAACCGGTACCAGTGCTGCAGGAGCAGCCGGAGCTGACGTTCGTTCAGTTCGACCTTGCGGGCGCCCAGGCCGCAGACCAGGGCCTCCTCGATCCTTCTTGCCTCCCGGACGTCTCCGCCGCGGACCTGCTGGTAGGTCTCAAGACCGGCTTCCTCGCAGTCGATATAAAAAAACTGGCGCAGGTCTTCCCAGCTGTCCGGGTCATTCCGGTCGGCCGACGGGGATGCGATGCTCCAGTGAGCGCAGACCGCAAGCACGCCCATGAGGCGCGTATCCGTCACATAGGCATGAAGCAGGACGCGGTGCATCTCGGACACCGGAAGGCTCCTTCCTCCATCCAGGACCGTCAGATTTGTCGTACGCTCTTTTCGTGTCATTTTCGCTTACTCCTCTCAACAAAAAGTATACATGATCCCGGAAAAAACACAATACCGGAACGAAAGTTCTATTGACCTGTTTTTTTGGGTATTATATAATTCTAATGTATGCAATCAAGCCAAACAGGGGAGGTTAATATGAAAAGATTATTCACATCAGAGTCCGTTACAGAAGGACATCCGGATAAGATCTGCGATCAGATCTCGGATGCGATCGTCGATGCGATCCTCGAGAAAGACCCGAATGGTCGGGTCGCCGCGGAGACGACCGTGAACACCGGATATGCTATGGTCATGGGTGAGATCAGCACGGAATGCTATGTAGATATTCCGAAGATCGT
>JAFRLD010000031.1 GCA_017431395.1 Bacillota bacterium
CACAAAGGCTGGACACGCCGTTTCAAAGATCTTCAGCTCTGGCTTCAGCTCTTCGATAAAGCTTTTGTAAGCATGGCTCGCGATGGTCACCTTCGTTCCGATAATGCCGATCCGGCTGTCCGGCGTGCACCGGTTCACGACCTCCTGAGCTGCCGGCGTGATGATGCCGACGATGGGGACCTCCGGGAAGCGCTGCCGCAGTTCTCCGAGGCAGGTGGCGCTGACGGTATTGCAGGCGATAACGATCATCTTCACATTGCTTTTCATCAGAAAATCCGCGATCTCTCCGCTAAAGCGGCGGATCGTGGTCACAGCCTTAGAACCGTACGGTGTTCTGGCGGTATCGCCGTAGTAGATCACCTTCTCCTCAGGGAGTGTATTCATAAGATGCGGGATGCTCGTAAGTCCGCCTAATCCTGAATCAAAAAAACCGATGGGTCTGTTGTCCATTCGTTATTATTTCCTTCCAGTCATTGAATCATTAACTTAAATATTATACAATACGAATATCATAAAGTAAACAATCGTATTGCACACAGGAGGCATCAAAATATGGCGACAAAACAACCGAAAAACCGCAGTGAAATGGACCAGGCCTACCAGTGGGACCTGGCTGCGATGATCCCGGACGAATCCGTCCTGGACGGGCAGCTGGCCCAGATCCGCGAGGAGGCAGAGAAGTATCAGCAGAAGTTCTGCGGGCATCTGACGGAGAACGGGCAGGTGCTGGCAGCCGCGTATGCAGAGAAGGACGATCTCTGGCGCAGGCTCGAGAAGATCTATGTCTACGCCCACATGAAGCGGGACGAAGACAATTCCGTCAGCCGCTATCAGGCCCTGACCGACCAGTGCATGTCTGTCATCGCCGCTGTGAGCGCGTCGCTGTCCTTTTTCGCGCCAGAGCTCATGGCTGCGGACGAGGATGTGGTCCTCGGTTTTCTGGAAACCACGCCGGAACTGAAGACTTATGATTTCGCGATCCGCGATGCCCTGCGGCTTAAGGAGCATGTCCTCGGCAGCAGCGAGGAATCCATTCTGGCCCAGATGGGCGAAGTGACCGGGGCGACCGGCGATATCTTCACCATGCTGAACAACGCGGACCTGACGTTCGAGTCGATCCTCGATGAGAACGGCGAGGAAGCCGCCCTCACCCACGGGACCTATATCAAGTTCATGGAGAGCCATGACCGGTCCGTCCGGGAACGTGCCTATAACTCCATGTACGATTCCTATAAGAAGCTAATCAATACCGTCGCGACGACGTATAACTATAATACGAAGACGGACGTGGTGAGCGCCCGGATCCGCCGCTATGGATCCGCCAGAGAAGCCGCCCTCTCCGGGGACAATATCCCGGCGAAGGTCTACGACAATCTGGTGGCGGTGGTGAACGAGACCCTGCCGGAGATGCACCGCTATACGGAGCTTCGCAAGAAGCTGCTCGGCGTGGACAAGATGTACATGTACGATATGTATGTACCCCTGATCAAGATCCCGGAGCGCCGGGTCCCCTTCGAAGAAGGCCTTGACATCATGCGGGCAGCCCTGCAGCCGTTCGGCGAGGATTACCTGGCTAAGATGAACGAAGGGATCGGCCAGCGCTGGATCGATGTCTATGAGAACCGCGGCAAGACCAGCGGCGCCTACAGCTTCGGCTGCTACGACAGCTACCCTTATATCCTTTTGAACTACACGGATACCCTGAAGGATGTCTTCACGATCATCCATGAGATGGGACACTCCATGCATTCCAGATATACCCGCGAGGCCCAGCCGTATATCTACGGCGGTCACTCGATCTTCACGGCGGAGGTCGCCTCCACGGTGAATGAGTCCCTGCTGATGCATCATCTGCTGCAGACGGAGACCGATCCCGAGATGCGTAAGTACCTGCTGAACATGCATCTGGAAGAGTTCCGGACCACCCTTTTCCGCCAGACCATGTTCGCCGAGTTCGAAGACCTGACGCACAAGGAGATCGAGGCCGGCGGCCAGCTGACCGCAGACTGGATGTGCGAGAAATATCAGGAGCTGAACGACAAATACTATGGCCCTGCGGTCGAGAAGGATGACACCATCCGCTACGAATGGGCGCGGATCCCGCATTTCTATAATGCATTTTATGTCTACAAGTACGCGACCGGCTATTCCGCAGCCACAGCGATCTCCCATAAGATCCTGACGGAGGGCGAACCGGCGGCGAAGGCTTATATAGACTTCCTGCGCACCGGCGAGTCCGATCACCCGATCGAGCTTCTTAAGATCGCGGGCGTTGATATGAGTACGCCGGAGCCGATCCGGGATGCTATGAAGACCTTCACGGAGATCCTGGACGAATTCGCATCCCTGGTATAGCTTCTGAGGAATAAGAGGTGTATGACATGAACCGAAAAATAATTACGATTTTTCACAATGAGGTAGCTTTGTCTAAGGAGACCTGCCTTTGCATGAAAGAGAAACTCGAGGCCCGCGGCTACGAGGTGCACGACCACTATTCCGAAGACACCGACCTGATCGTCTGCATCGGCGGCGACGGCGCGTTCCTCCGGGCGATCCACCGCTGCGATTTCCCGAACTGCCCGATCGTCGGGGTCAACACAGGGCACCTGGGATTCTTCCAGGACGTGCTCCCAACCGACCTGGACCAGTTCATCGACCAGTACGAATCCGGGGAATACAACCTCCAGGAGCTGAATACCGTCCGCGCAGTGGTGACAACGGTCGATGGGCATAAGCATACGCACCTGGCCCTGAACGAGATCACGATCAAAGGCCAGCAATCCTATTCGGTGCACTTTTCCATCTCCATCGGCGACCAGTACATCGAACGGTTCTCAGGCGACGGCCTGATCCTGGCGACCTCGGCCGGCAGTACGGCTTACAATTATTCGGTCGGCGGCTCGATCGCGGACCCCCGCCTGAACCTGCTGCAGGTCACCCCGATCGCTCCTATGAATACTACGGCTTACCGGTCCTTCACCTCCAGCATCCTGCTGCCGGCAGACCTGTCGCTGGGCGTGGTGCCGGAGCAGCCCGGCAACCAGATCTTCCTGAATAATGACGGCTTCGAGAACGCCTATCAGAATGTCAAGAACATCGAGGTCCGGGTCTCGAACACATCCGTGAACCTCATCCGTCTGAAGGGCTACGATTTCTGGAGCAAGGTAAAAGACAAGTTCCTTTAAAGAGGCTTTTGTGGGGAGCATATGACTGATTTCAAACACATCGTTACCAAAGAAGAAGACGGCGCAGAAGTCCGCGTGCTGATGCGCCGCCATTTTGATTTCTCGTCCCGCCTTCGCGGCAAGATCAAGCGCGAGAACCGGGTCTTCCTGAACGACGTTTCCGTTCCCGGCTATATCCGTGCCAAGGCTGGCGATACGATCACCATCCGCCTGCCCGAGGAGCACAGCCATTTCATCCCGGAAGACATCCCGGTCTATCCCGTGTTCGAGGATGACGACCTCCTTATCCTGAACAAGCAGCCCGGTGTGACCGTCCACCCGACCAAAGGCCATACCCATGGCACCATCGCCAACGGCCTCGCCAGGTATATGGAGGAGACCGGCCGTTCTTTCAAGATCCGCTTCGTCAACCGCCTCGACATGGATACCTCCGGCCTTCTGATCGTCGCCAAGAACGCTTACGTCCAGAACGACCTCATGCGCCAGATGAAGACCGACCACATTTCGAAAGAATATATCGCCCTGGTCTGCGGCCTGATCGAGGAAGAGTCCGGGGTGATCGACCTTCCCATTGGCCACCCGGATCCATCGGGCCCA
>JAFRLD010000003.1 GCA_017431395.1 Bacillota bacterium
CATAGACGGAATAACACCGCCGCACTTCCATGAAGCGATCATGGCACCTACAACAGCCAGGATCAGCATCGCCTGCATGGATCTGTTGATCGCGGCCAGGATGCCCTGCTCCATGTATGCCCATTTCCAGCCGTTCGCTGCACCGATGATACCGGATACGCAGGCGGCGAGGATCAGGCCGACATGAGCTTCTCCTCCATCGTCAAACATGACGTTCCAGAACAGGAACACGACCATGGCGACGATCGCGAGGATGCACTGCCACATAGGTACTTTTCTACCCATAACAATTTCCTCCTTACCAATGAATAATAACTGAATAATGTAAATGAATTGCAACGCGGTACACCACTACCGCATCACACTTATTTTATTCTGTAAACAACGTCCTATCCATCGGAATGAAGTCGTATTATCAAAGTAGTACTAGAGTGCTAAACCCTGTATTTGCAGGGCTTGCGGGCCTTTGATCAGAAAAAGGCGAAAAAAAGAACCACCCTCCTGGTGATTTCCAAACCGTGTCCGACCAGCCTTTGGGCAGCCGTCTGTATTTATTCTTATTTCTCTGCCGCATCCTCCTGCGACGACGGGTTCTCTCCATTGATGATGCAGATCACGCTTACCCGGTTACGGACCTCCATCTTGCGGAAAATATTATAGATATGTGTCTTCACCGTACTCTCTGACAGGAAGAGCATCTCCGCGATCTCCTTATTGCTCTTGCCCCGGTAGATCAGCTCCACGAACTCCCGCTCCCGGGGCGTCAGATGGTATTGTTCCCGAATCTCATCGATTCTTTGTTCCAGGTTCCATGGGGGACGCGCCGGACTCTCTGGCCCGTCCGCCGCTTCACCGGGTGGTTCCGGTTCCTCCTCCCTCGCAAAGGCTGGCTGGAACAGTATTCGATACGTGTATATGAGATTCGCCGCATTGATCACAAGCCAGATCACGATGGTCAGGTCCATGGGAGCCCGTATGAATCCGCTGTTGCCCCAGTAGACCGAGGTCTCACTCCAGAAGTATGAGATGTAGTTCCAAAGCAGCAGTCCTGTAATGAGAGTCATGTAATAAACGCTCATCTTCTCATTGGCCACCGCCGCGTAAACGATATGGGCCACGCTTACCGCCAGGAACAGGATGATCAGCAGGATATCCGTGGTCAGGAGAAGCCATTTCAAGGTATAGAACTGCTCCAGGGTCAGGGCAATGGTCAGCACCAGCCAGACTCCCCCGTAGAGCAGAAGATAGCGCATAGTGATCCGGTTCAGGAGCTGCAGGGCTTCCCGGCGGATGATGTGCTGCTGTACCAGGATCCAAAGGCACATGGCTCCCGCGATGAGGCAGTTGCCGATACGCATGACCTCCATGTTGCTGAGGATGCCCAGCACGTAGTTACTGTAATAGATCGTCATATCGTAGAAGCACACAGCAAGAAGACAGCCCATGAACCCCATCATGGACCTGCTAAAAGTCGTCTTCTCCCTGCTTCCTGCCAGATAACAGCAGGTCAGCCCTGCTACACTCAGTGCGATGCTGATAATGTAGCAGAGCAGGATCGCTTCCTTAATGTGCATTTCAATGTTCCCTTTCGCTGAAACTATCCGATGAACGCCTTATAGATCGCCCGGATGGCCTTCTCGAAGTCTTTGTTAGCCACGCCGACGATGATGTTCATCTCGCTGGAGCCCTGGTCGATCATCCGGATGTTGACATCCGCATTGGCCAAAGCCGTGAAGAGTTTGGCGGAAGTACCTTTTCTCATCGCCATGCCGGCGCCGACGGTGGCGATCAGGGCCATATCCGTGACCACGTCCAAAGCTTCCGGTTTCAGCTGACGATCGAACTCCTCGAGGATCTCTTCCATCTTGCCCTCGACGATCTTGTTGTTGAGTACGACGGAAACCGTCTCGATGCCGCTCGGGATATGCTCGATGGTCACATCGTGATCCTCCAGGATCCCTGCCATCTTGCGGATGAAGCCCTTCTGGCCGATCATGTGGCTGTTGTACACGGTGATGGACGTGAAGTCCTTGCTGCCGGCGATGCCGGAGATGATCTGTCCATCCTCCAGCTTGGCTGGTTTCGAGGTGATCATGGTTCCCGGATCCTGCGGCCGGTTGGTGTTCCGGATATTGATCGGGATGTTGGCTACCTTGGCCGGGTAAATGGCATCCTCGTGGAGCACGGATGCTCCCATATAAGCCAGCTCCCGCAGTTCTCTGTAGGAGATCCGGCTGATCGGCTTCGGGTTGTCAACGATCCGGGGATCCGCCACCAGGAATCCCGATACGTCCGTCCAGTTCTCATAGACATCCGCTTTCACCGCCCGGGCTACGAGCGCGCCGGTGATGTCGGAGCCTCCTCTGGAGAACGTCTTGATGCTGCCATCGATTCTGGATCCGTAGAAGCCCGGGATCACTGCCTTGTCGCAGCCGCTGAGCACCTTCTCAAGTTCCTCATTCGTCCGTTCCTCCATGAATTTGCCTTTGTCATTGAACTTGACGACTTTGGCTGCATCCACGAATTCGAACCCCAGATAGGCTGCGATCAGCTTGGCGTTCAGATATTCGCCCCGGCTCGCGATATAGTCCACGGGAGTTTCCGCATTGATGTTTTTGCGGATCTGTTCCAGTTCTTCTTTCATGCCCACGTCGACGCCCAGGCTGCTCTCCATGGAGAGGTAGCGGTCGCAGATGACCTGGAAGATCTGCTCATAAGCCAGCTTATGCTCAATATGGGTCCGGCATAAATACAGCAGGTCCGTGACCTTCGTGTCCTCACTGAATCTTTTTCCCGGAGCCGAAACGACGACGTACTTGATGTCATCATCCTCTGCGATGATATTTTTTATTTTATTGATCTGGATCGCGTCCGCGACGGAGGATCCTCCGAATTTGGCTACTTTGATGCCCATATGATTTGATTCCCTCTGGTTTTATTTATATAGTTCCTGCTTCAGTTCGGCGATTCTGTCCAGCTTCTCCCATGGCACGTCGAGGTCCGTTCTGCCGAAGTGTCCATAGGCAGCCACCTGTCGTTAGATCGGCCTTCTCAGGTTCAGATCCCGGATGATCGCCGCCGGGCGGAAGTCGAAATGCTTCTTGACAATCTCTGCCAGCTGCTCATCAGAGAGCCTTCCGGTCCCGAAGGAGTCCACCAGGACGGATACCGGTCTGGCTACGCCGATGGCATAAGCGAGCTGCAGTTCGCAGCGGTCCGCCAGTCCTGCCGCGACCAGGTTCTTAGCTGCATATCTGGCTGCGTAAGCTGCCGAGCGGTCCACCTTCGTCGGGTCCTTGCCGCTAAAAGCCCCGCCGCCGTGACGCGCATATCCACCGTAGGTGTCGACGATGATCTTTCGGCCTGTGAGTCCGGAATCCCCCTGCGGTCCGCCGATGACGAACCTGCCGGTCGGATTGACCAGGATCCTCGTCTCCGCGTCCATCAACGATGGCTGGATGACCGGCCGGATCACGTGCTCGATCAATCCTTCACGGATCTGCTCCAGCGTAGTGTCCGGATCGTGCTGTGTTGAGATCAGGACCGTATCGATCCGCTTCACGGTGTCTCCATCGTATTCTACCGTGACCTGCGTCTTGCCGTCCGGCCGCAGGTAAGGCAGCGTGCCGTTCTTTCGGACCTCGGTCAGCCTTCTGGCCAGCCGGTGCGCCAAAGCGATCGGCATAGGCATCATCTCCGGCGTCTCATTGCAGGCGTAACCGAACATGATCCCCTGATCTCCGGCTCCGGTCTCTTCCAAAGCGTCGTGCTCGTGTTCCAAAGACCCATCCTTGTATTCAAGCGCCTCGTTCACGCCCATGGCGATGTCCGGGGACTGCTCGTCGATCGATGTCATCACCGCGCAGGTCGTCCCGTCAAACCCGTAGTTCGCTCTGGTATATCCTATATCACAGATCACCTGCCGTACGATCTTCGGAATATCTACATAGCATTCCGTGCTGATCTCACCCATGACCATAGCATATCCGGTGTTCACGGTCGTCTCCGCGGCGACCCGGCCATTCGGGTCTTTCTCAAGGATCGCATCGACGATCGCGTCTGAGATCTGGTCGCAGATCTTATCCGGATGTCCTTCTGTAACAGACTCTGATGTAAATAATCTCTTCATATTAACCTCTCCTGTTCGGCTTCATTGCATACATTAGAATTATATAATACCCAAAAAAACCGGTCAATAGAACTTTCGGTCCGGTATTGTGTTTTTTCCGGGATCA
>JAFRLD010000032.1 GCA_017431395.1 Bacillota bacterium
AAGACTTCTTCAAAACTTCACAATAGGAGGATAGAATAATGATAGTAATCTTGACACAGGATGTAAAAGGCAAAGGCAAAGCCGGCGATGTCGTCAAGGTCAATGATGGCTACGCGAGAAACATGCTGATCCCGAAGGGGCTTGCGAAGGAAGCCACACAGGGAAACGTCAGAAGCCTTGAGAAACAAAAGGCTCTTGCAGAAGAAAAGAGAGAAGAACAGAAGGCAGCTGCCATAAAACAGGCAGAGGAGCTGGAGAAGATCACCGTCACCATCCAGTCGAAAGGCGGAGAGAACGGGAAACTGTTCGGATCGATCACATCGAAGGATATCGCGGAAGCGTTGGAAAAACAGGAAAACGTCAAGGTCGATAAGAAAAAGATCGACCTCCCGGCTCCGATCAAACAGACCGGAGTGCAGACCGTCACAGTGAAGCTCTTCCCGGAGGTCTCGGCGAAGCTTAAGGTCTCGGTCATCGTTTAGGAGGATAGAAGATGGATGGAAGAATCCCCCCGAACAGTCTGGATGCGGAGCGGTCCGCACTCGGAGCAGCGTTGCTGTCAAAGAATGCTCTGTTTGACGTGGTCGAAAACGTCAAGGCCAGGGATTTTTATGATGTCAACCATCGGGAGATCTTCGAAGCGATCCTTGCCCTGTCCAGGAGAAACGCTCCGGTCGATGCGCTGACGGTATCAGAAGAACTCAAGACCCGGGGGACCCTGGAAATGGTCGGAGGGCGCGCTTATGTCGCGAGCCTTTCCTCCAATACGCCGACGACGGCGAACGCGGAGGAGTATGCGAAGATCATCGCGCAGAAAGCATCCACCCGCCGGCTGATCGAGGTCTCCGATGATGTCATAAACAAAGGGTACGAAGGCTCGATGGAGCCGAGTGCCCTGCTGGATTATGCCGAAAGCGGCATCTTCGAGATCTCACAGTCGAGGCATAAGGGGCAGTATACCCATATCAAAGACGTTCTCCTGGAGAACATTGAGATCATAGATAAAGCGGCACAGATGGAGGGCGGACTCACCGGGATCACGACCGGTTTCAGAGATCTGGACGAGAAAACGTCCGGTCTTCAGAAATCCGACCTGATCATACTCGCAGCACGTCCGGCCATGGGCAAGACAGCCTTTGCATTAACGGTCGCACTGAACGCGGCGGTCAAGGGCGGAGCATCGGTCCTCGTGTTCAGTATGGAGATGGCCAAGGAGCAGCTCGGACAGAGACTGCTGGCCATGGAATCGCGCGTCGATATGCAGAGCCTGAAAAAAGGCAAGCTGCAGCGGCGGGACTGGGACGATATCAACGATGCGCTCGATATCCTGTCGAAGGCGAACATCCATATCGACGATACAGCCGGCATCAGCGTCATGGAGATGAAGAGCAAATGCCGCCGCCTTAAGGCAGAGGCAGGCCTCGATCTCGTGATCATCGACTATCTGCAGCTGATGAATCCGGAAGGCCGGGCGGATTCCAGGACGCAGGAGATCTCCGTGATCTCCCGGAACCTGAAACTCCTGGCAAGAGAACTGGACGTTCCGGTCATCGTTTTGTCACAGCTTTCGAGAGCGCCGGAAACGAGGACGGATCACCGGCCAATGCTTTCGGACCTGCGTGAATCCGGCTCCATCGAGCAGGACGCAGACATCGTCATTTTTCTGTACAGGGACGAATACTATAATAAGGAAGAAGCCATTCCGGGAGAATGCGAGGTCATCATCGCCAAGCAGCGAAGCGGCCCCACCGGTACGATCAAAGTCGCATGGCTCGAGAAGATCACCAAGTTTGTGGACAGCGCCGGAAGCAGCCTCGGAAGTTTTTAACGGCAATAGAGAAATAAACGATGGGTTTTTACAGAGAAAAAATACAGGATTACTTCCTGCTGGACACAGCGGTGGAGAACCTGTTTATCAATGAATATATGAAATCGGCACCGGAGAACTATGTCAAGGTGTATCTGTTTGCCCTGATGTATGCGGATCTGGGCGTGTCCCTGACCAACGGGGACATCGCGAAAGCGCTGGGTCTGGAGCCGGAGGATGTTCTAAAAGCCTGGTCCTACTGGGAGAAGCAGAACATCATCCGCAAGCATATGAAGGGAAGCGAGAGCGGATTTGACTACGATGTCGAATTTCTGGTGCTGAAAGAGCAGCTCTATGGGCAGCCCGCAGCGCCGCAGACGAATATCCAGACCATCGGCAGATTGATGGAGGATCCTCCGATCAAGCAGATGATCACGGATATCGAGCAGAATTTCGGACGGGTGTTCTCCAGCTCTGAGATGCACAAGATCCTCTCCTGGATCGAAGAGTATCAGATGCTTCCGGAGACCATCACTTACGCGTTCGCATACGCGAAGAAACAGAGGAAGACTTCGCTGAAATATATTGCTGCGCTGGTTCAGGACTGGGGCAGCCGCGGACTTCGGGACGTCGCCTCTGTCGAAGAGGACCTGGCGAAGAAAGATCGCAGGCATACGATGAGAAGACGGGTCTTCCAGGCGCTGGGATTCAACCGGAATGCGACCGAAGAAGAGAAGCGGATCATCGACAGCTGGTTTGATGAGATGGGCATGTCGATGGAAACAGTGCTCGATGCATGCAGCCGTACCTCCGGGATCTCGAGCCCGAACATCAATTACGTGAATAAGGTGCTCCAGAGCTGGAAGCAGGAAGGCAAAACAGTGAAGACCTCTTCGGACAAGCTGACAGCCCGCGAGATCATGGAGTATTATGATCTCCTTCGAAAGAAGGAAGAAGAGGAAGCGGAGCATCGCCGGCAGGAGGTCTACGACCGCGTTCCGAAGATCCGGGAGATCGAAGACCAGATCACTGCGCTGAACAGTGAACTATCGAGGATCATCATCTCCGATACGATCGATAAGAAAAAAGCCGGCGAGAAAATACGGCAGGAAATGGACAACCTGAATATGGAGAAGGCTTTCCTGCTAACAGAGAACGAATACGAACTGGACTATATGGATATACAGTACACCTGTCCGCAGTGCAAAGACACAGGAATGCTTGAAACGGGAGAAAAGTGCCAATGCTACGAAAAGGTGACCAGGGATCAGATCAACAGTCTTCTGACCCGGGGCTAGTAAAAGAACAGAATAATGAGAATGACAGAGAATCGCTTTTGTCGCAGGATGATAAGGCGAAGCATTTCTTTGATGAAATACAGAAGCTGAAGGATGACCTGAACAATCTGAAGCACTCTGAAGTGCTGGATTTTCAGGTGATACAGGAGGCGGCTGCCCTGAAGGATGCGGTCGAGAAAGAAACTGCAGCTAAGGCAGAGGCGCAGGAAGATGCGCCGCCGGAAGTACAGGTGGAGGAAACTCCGGCCGCGGAGGCAGAACCTCCGAAGGCAGAGGCTCCGGCAGAAGCACCGGCCACAGAACCTCCGGCGGAGCCGCAGAGCGTGGAAGAAGCGATCGTACAGCCGAAACCATCCCCTGCAGAAACCTTCGAAGATCAATTCCGTCAGCAGATGGAGACCCAGATGCAGGCGGTCCAGGCGGACGCGAACAGCAAGGCGGCACAGAAAGCCGCCAAGGCTGCGAAAAAAGAAGCGTATCGCCGGGCGAAGGCCGCCCGTAACGAGGAACGGCGGGAAGAACGACGCGCGAAAGCCAAGCGTAAGCAGAAGGAGCGCGAACTTCGTGCTGAGGTCAGGCGAAAGAAGCGGCTTGCAGATAAGTCTGCGGAGCTTGGCGGCGGGATCGTCAATACGCACGATACGACCGTCAGCACCGAGATCCAGCCGGTCGCACAGGTCTCCTGGAGGGACCTGCTCGGGATCGTTCCGCCCAGTGAGCGCCGGGCAGCGGCGACCGAAGAAGAGCTGCAGGCACTGCTGGCAGAGCAGGAGCAGAAGACAGCCGAAGCCAGAGCGGCGGCATCCCAGCTCCAGAAGGTAAGGGCGTCCAGGTACCATAACAGTGCCTTCGGCCGCAGAGTAGATGCGTTCAAGGGATTCTGCGACAGACATAAGAAGATCCTTCTGACCGTGATGAGCCTGATCCTTTTGGTCTGTGTCGGAGCCGCCGGCGTCGTCAATTACTGTACGGCTTATGAATATTCCTATAACGAGCATGTCCTGGGATACGTCAAAAGCAAAGACGAGGTCCTGCGGATCACCGAAATGGTGCAGCGGGCCTTGACCGAGGACAAGGACATGCAGGTCATCATCGACGCGAAGGACGATATCTCCTTCCGCAAGGTGTCCACCCTGGACAAGGATGTCGTTCCCGATTCCTCCGATGAAGTCCTGCGCAGGCTTACTTACATGGGCGATCTGAACGTGAAAGCCTATGGCATCTACGTTAACGGCAAGAAGGTCGGCGCGGTAAAGAGCAAGGAAGTCGCCGCAGATGTTCTGAAGAAGATCGAGAAGCGGTATGCGAGCGACAAGGAGGGCACAGAGATCCTCAAAGCAGAGATCCTGGAGACCATCGACGTCGCGATGAGCAATACGAACCTGCGGAATGTATATAATGCCGATCGTATGGCAGAGATCCTCTGCACGAGCGGAGAGAAAGAAAGCGTCCATACGGTCGTCGCGGGAGAGACGCTGAGCGATATCGCCGAGATGTACGGGACCACAGAAGAACGGCTCCAAATGGATAACGAAGGGGTAGACCCGGCCCAGCTCGAGGTCGGCAGCACCCTGCTGATCCGGCAGAACGCTCCGCTCCTGACCGTGCGACTGACAGAGAAACGTTCCTATACACAGGTTATCAAATACAAGACCGTCAGAAAAAAGACC
>JAFRLD010000033.1 GCA_017431395.1 Bacillota bacterium
CCTTCTTCTGCGGAGCGAACTTCTTCAGGCTCTCCTCCGTCGGAAGCTCGATATTGACACTGAGCCGGTCCGCCACCAGCCCGATCCGGTGCAGGATCTCAGGCGAGACTCCCGGAATGATCTTCGCATGAATGTATCCCGCGAATCCGTACGCCTCCCGAAGGATCGTCAGGCACTGCAAAATCCTCTCCGCCGTATAATCCGGCGACACCTCCACAGCCGAACTCAGGAACAAACCCTCAATATAATTGCGCCTGTAAAACTCCATCGTCAGCGCCGCCAGTTCCTCCGGCTCGAAACTGGCCCGCGGGAAATCATTGTCCCGCCGGCTCACACAGTAGGCGCAGTTATACACACAGTTATTGGTGAACAGCACCTTCAGCAAGGACACGCACCGCCCGTCCGCCGCCCAGGTATGACAGATCCCGGACATATGAGCACTTCCCATCTGTCCGCTGCCGTGCCTCGCCGCCCCGCTGCTGGAGCATGACACATCATACTTGGCGCTGTCCGCCAGGATCTGCAGTTTTCGCATAAGGCTTTCTTCCATCGTTCTCTCCCAAAGGCTGGTCCCAGCCTTTGCATATATTATATCAATTCGCAAACACACGTTCAAGAACAAATATTCGAGCCCGAAACGACCGTTCGCGATTTAGGCCTCCCGGCACAGCCTGAGACGCCGGGCGCGCGCACATCGCGCCAAGGCGCCCGGTTTGCTGCATGTCATGCCGAGGCGGCCCCCACTTATTCCCGCCAAAAAACAAAAACAGGGTAGTACAAACGTACTACCCTGCCGACAAACTATTTCGCGCCGGGACGAAGTGCCCGCCTGGCAAGCCCACTTGGTTCACTGACGCTGCCCGGCCTGCCGAAATGACGGCGTCGCGGCCGTCCCATTTGGGATCCGGCCTACCTTGAACCTATTTCTTGATCAACGTGTTCAGGATCCCCCGGCCCAGCTGGGCCCCAAGGTTGCCGCCCAAGGTCTTGCCGAACTTGCCGAAGTTAGATCCGAGGGTCTTGCCGACCTCCCGTCCAACGGTGCCCATGACGGAATTGCCTACTTTGGCGATCTCCTTCTTGCGGGCCTTCTCTTCTCTTTCGGCGGCTTTCTGAGCCGCCGCCTCCGCCTTAGCAGCTTCCTTCGCTGCTGCAGCTGCTTCTTTTTCTGCGGCTTTCTGGGCAGCCAGTTCTGCCTTCTCGGCCTCCTTCGCAGCGGCCTGCTCAGCCTTTGCAGCTTCCTCGGCTGCCGCCGCTTGTGCCGCCTGTGCCTCAGCCTCCTGGGCAGCCTCGATGCCCTTTCTCATCAGGACCTCGTAGGCCGAGTCCGGATCCACCGCGTTGGCGTACTTGCTGTACAGGATGCTGGCTTTGATTTTTTGGTCGCGCTGTTCATCGCTGATGCCGCCCATAAAGCTTCTCGGCGGAAGGATGAAGGTCTTCTCCGCGACGCCCGGGATCCCGTCTTCGCCCAGGAAGGATACGACCGCTTCGCCGGTTCCCAGGTTCAGGATCGTTTCGTAGGTATCAAAGGCCGGGTTTTCGCGGAAGGAATCTGCTGCCGCGCGGACCGCCTTCTGATCTGCCGGGGTGTATGCTCTGAGGCCATGCTCGATCTTATTGTTCAGTTGGGCGAGCACGCCGTCCGGAATGTCTCTCGGGTTCTGGGTGCAGAAGTAGACGCCGACGCCCTTCGAACGGATCAGTTTGACGACCTGCTCGATCTTTTCCAGCAGTGCCTTCGGAGCATCGTTAAAGAGCAGGTGTGCTTCGTCAAAGAAGAAGATCATCTTCGGCTGATCGAGATCCCCCACTTCCGGCATCATCTCGAACAGCTCCGACAGGAGCCAGAGCAGGAACGTGGAATAAAGCCGGCCGTTGTTGATGAGCGAAGAACTGTCCAGGATATTGATCACGCCCCTGCCGGCCTCCTGGGCCAGCCAGTCCGTGAGGCTCAGTGCCGGCTCGCCGAAGAACACATCGCCGCCGGCGGTCTCCAGAGCCACGATCGCCCTGGTGATGACGCCGATGGAAGCACTGGAGATCTTACCGTATTCCACCTGGAACTCGGAAGAGTGCTCGTCGACCCAGGCCAGCATCGCCTTAAGATCCTTCGTGTCGGTCAGGAGCAGTCCGTTGTCGTCCGCGATCTTGAAGACGATCGTCAGGATGTCGCTCTGCAGATCGTTCAGATCCAGGATCCGCGAAAGCAGCAGCGGCCCCATCTCGGATACGGTCGTTCTGAGCTGGATCCCCTTCTGTCCGTAGATATCCCAGAGGCAGGTCGGATACGCTTGATACATGAATCCGTGCTCCGCCAGTCCGAAGCGGGCGATCCTCTCCTGCATGTCCTCGCTGTCTACTCCGGCGAGGCACATGCCTGCGATGTCCCCTTTGACATCCGCCATGAAGACCGGGATCCCCATGTCGCTGAAGGTCTCTGCCATAACTTTTAAGGTCACTGTTTTACCGGTGCCTGTCGCACCTGCGACCAGGCCGTGACGATTCGCCATCTTCGGGACGATGGACACGGGCTCGCCTGCCGCGTTGTTTCCGATCCAGATTTTGTTGTCTCTCAGCATCGTATTCTTCCTTTCATATATACCTTAGACGTATTCCGCTCATGCCGCACATCGATCCGTCTTTACCAGCTTCCGCCGCCGCCTCCACCGGCACCGCCGCCGCCGGAGAACGATCCGCCGCCACCGCTGCCGGACGGCGATGAGGTCATGCTTGAGCTGACGCTGCTCATCATGCTGTCCATGGAATGTACCATAGACGTGGAGTCGAACACTCCTCCGGTCCCATAAACATAAGCCCGGGAGCTGTACCATTCCGGAGGCTGCTGTGCCATGGACGCGAAGTTCTTCGCATACACGCTGGTCACGCCTAATGCGAAGGCGAACGCCAGGTTTTTGTAATAGTAATTCGGATCCTGCTCCGCCAGCATCTCCATCCAGTCTTTCTCCGCGACCTTCAGGAATCGCTTGAAACCGCGGATTTTGCCGAGGAGCTCCGCGTAATCATCCGTCATCCGCTCACAGAGCGCTCCCATCAGGAAGAGCAGGAAGACCATAGCCATCCCGATCAGATACGGGAAGATCTGTGCGCCCATGCAGGTATTGAACAGCACCGCGAGTCCGAATCCGATCAGGATCAGGATCCCCCATCCGATAAATCCGAGCAGGAATTTACCGAACGACTTACGCGGCCGGTTGATCCATTTCGTGATGCCATAGAAGCCGATGAGCGGCAGGAAGATCTCCATCACATGGAAGACGATGTACATCATGAAATCGCCATTGCCCACGACGAACGGACTGCCGTTCAAGGCTTTAGAGCAGGCGAACAGGGCGACCATCCCTGCCAGACCTGCAATTCTGAGCAGCCAGCCGTAATGATGCGCTCTGCTGTCCCAGAGCTGGTCTTCATAGCGATTCGCTATGTCTTTTTTTATCTCGTTGACCGTCTTGTAGAACGTGTCCTTCAGATCAGACATGTCCACGACCGTCCGGTCCCCATGATCAAACAGGCCGTCCATAAAGGCTTTCTCATCCGGCTGGTTCCCGTCGTAAGGTTTCTCCCGGAGGATCTCATATTCGATCCGGGTCTTTTTCTTTCTCAGTCCGTACGGAACTTCCTTCTCGGCAATCTTGAGGTACCCTTTATCCGCCAGCTCCAGGAGCAGACTCGTGATCTGGCTCCCCTCGATCTCACCGGCATCAAGATATCCGACTTCCGGCGCAGAAAGCCCTTCCGGCGGATAGAATTCCTCAGTCTCGATGATGTCCGGATCCCTGCCGTACCTTCTCCAAAGCAGGAAGCCCATAACCGTCACCGCGGCCATGATGGCGATCAGAATATAGAACAGCAGATTAGACGTAGTCGCCTGCTTCGTGAAGTATCCCTGCGGCAGGACCGCACGGATGGTCAGGCCGCGCAATGTGTTTTCGGTCGTATCACAGGTGATCACCTTGTCCCCTTTCGCTTTGAAAGGAACGTCCACCTGATCCCCGGTCCGGACGCCCACGTTGTTCGGATCTATGGCCTTCGGGAAGGTCACCGTGAAGCTGACGTGCTCGATCGACTGGGCCTCCCAGGACGTACCGACCAGATTGTAGTACACCTCATCCGCATCCTTCAAATGGTCCCCCTTCATATCGAACACATAGGACATCTCATA
>JAFRLD010000034.1 GCA_017431395.1 Bacillota bacterium
TACGATGGATTCGTGGTCTGTCACGGCACGGATACGATGGCATATACGGCGGCGATCCTTTCCTATATGATCCAGGATTCGGACAAGCCGGTCGTTCTGACCGGGGCGCAGAGACCCATCGGCTTCGAGATCACCGACGCTAAGTCGAACCTGCAGGACAGCATTCTTTATGCGGCAGATCCGCGGTCCCGCGGGATCCAGATCGTGTTTGCCGGCAATGTCATCACAGGGACACGGGCGCGAAAAGTCCGGTCCATGAGCTATGCCGCTTTCGCGAGCATCAACCTGCCGGAGATCGCGGAGATCAGAAACGGGCGGATCATCCGCTATCTGAGCGACCGGGAGTTTTGCAGGACCGCCGTTCCAGGAGCGCCATCTTCGCCGGAAACGGTCCGGTTCTACGATGACATCGACCCGAACGTGTTCCTTTTGAAGCTGACACCGGGAATGAATCCGGCGCTCCTGCCGGAGATCTTCCGATTATATGATGCGATCGTGATCGAAAGCTTCGGGGCCGGCGGGATCCCGGCAGCTCTGCAGCAGACCCTGTTTGATGAGCTGAGCCGGTATGAACCGGAGGAAAAAGTCCTGGCCATGACGACCCAGGTGCCTTTCGAAGGGAGCCATCTGGAGACCTATGAGGTCGGCCGAAGGATCGCTGACCGGTTTCAGATCCTTGAGGCCAGGGACATGACCCTGGAGGCGACGGTCGCGAAGCTCATGTTGATCCTGGCGGACCACGGTCAGAGCTGGGATGAGATCCGCCTCAGATTTTATACCCCGGTAGCGAAGGATACGCTGATCGGGATCGATCCACTGTCTGAGTAGGAGAAGCAGAATATGACTAGACATTTTTTCATCATCAATCCGGCAGCAGGACAGGGAGAAGCGATCAAGCTCAGAAGCGAGATCGACGCGGTCTGCTCCATAGCCGGCGTGGACTACGGAATCTATGAAACGGAAGCGGTCGGTGACGCGGAGAACTTCGTGCGCGCGCATTGTGAGGAGCACGCTGAGGGTCAGGATGCAGAAGGCGAGATCCTGCGGTTTTATGCCTGCGGAGGGGATGGGACGCTGAATGAGGTCGTGAACGGCGCCTGCGGATATGACTTCACTGAGGTCGGCTGTATTCCGGCGGGAACCGGCAACGACTTCATCCGCAACTTCCCGAGCAGACGCTTTGATGATCTCGTGGCTCAGGTCCAGGGAGAGTCCAGACTTTGCGACCTGATCCATTACGAAGGACACGTGAACGGGGAGAATGTATCGAGATACTGCGTGAATATGTTCAATATTGGCTTCGATTCCAATGTAGTCGATATGACGGCCAGGATGAAGCGGCTGCCGCTGATCACGGGCTCTCTCGCCTATCTCGCCAGTGTCGGAGCCATGCTGATCGGCAAAAAAGGCGCTAATCTGCGTGTGGAATACAAGGATGGTTTCGTCCACAACGGCAAGCTGCTGCTTATATCGGTGGCAAATGGTTGTTTTTGCGGCGGCGGGATCAAGGGCCTCCCGAAAGCCGTTACGGACGACGGCGTATTCGATGTGAGCCTGGTGAAAAACGTGTCGCGACGCACGTTCGTGCGGCTTTTCCCGAAATACACGAAGGGGACGCACCTGAAGGAAAAACGTCTGCAGGATGTGATACGCTATACGCACGAAACGGCACTTCTGATCGCCCCGAAACGTCCGCCTATGAAGCTCTGTGTGGACGGGGAGATCACTAAGGCAGGCAAGGTCCTGTTCCGGATCCAGCCGAAGGCTTTTCGTTTCGTAATGCCTGCAAATATCACTTGACACAAGGCCCTCCGCATGGCATAATCGTCAGGGTGCCACGAAAGGGGCACATTTTCATGAGAAGCGAGCGGAGGACCGAATGAAGGACCGATTTAACGAAGGAATCAGAATAGAAGACGCGAGGGGCACCTTGCGGGAGGCTTGTTCTCCCCTTGGTGCGGACGTTGATTTCAATAATTATTCTATTTTACCCGGTTTTACAGATGTACATGTTCATCTGAGAGAGCCGGGTTTTTCTTATAAAGGAACGATTATGGCCGGGACGCGGGCAGCGGCGGCCGGGGGCTTCACACATGTGCTCTCGATGCCGAATCTGGATCCGGTTCCGGATAGCCTGGAGCATTTAAGAGTACAAACAGAGATCATTGAGCGGGATGCCTGCATCAGCGTGCATCCTCTGGGCTCTCTGACGCGCGGAGAAAAGGGCCTTGAGGTCTCGGAGATCGAAGCGCTGGCCCCATATGTGGCGGGGTTCAGCGACGATGGGGTCGGGGTCATGGATGACGGACTCATGAAGGAGGCTATGGAACGCGTCAAAGCAGCCGGCAGCATCGTGATCGCCCACTGCGAAGATACGAGATTTCCCAGGGAAAGCCATGAGGCCGAATACCGGCAACTCGCCCGGGACCTGGACCTGGCAGCCCGGACCGGATGCCCTTTTCACATGTGCCATGTGTCGACGGCGGAATCCATCCGGCTCATCCGGGAGGCGAAGCGGGCCGGGCTGGATGTTACCGTCGAGACGGCGCCGCACTACCTGACCCTGTCCAATGAAAATCTGGAGGACGACGGCCGGTTCAAGATGAATCCGCCGATCAAGACGCGGAGAGACCGGCAGGTCCTTCTCGAAGCCCTGCAGGACGGGACCATCGACATGATCGCCACCGACCACGCCCCCCACAGCGCGGAAGAGAAAGCGAAGGGGTTCGCCGGAAGCGCCTACGGGATCGTCGGCCTTGAGACAGCCTTCCCGGTTTTGTACACGAAGCTGGTCAGAGAAGGGGTCCTTCCCCTGCAAAGGCTGGTCGAACTTCTCACTACAGCCCCGAACCAGCGGTTCCGGATCGAAAGCAGGATGCCGGAGGAAACGGATCCGGCGCCCACCTTTAGCGTCTGGGATCTGGAGCATCCTTACAGGATCCGGCCGGAGCATTTCTTAAGCAAAGGCTGGAGCACGCCCTTCGAGGGATGGGAAGTCTATGGGAAGTGCATGATGACAGTGGCAGGCGGAAAGGTCGTGTATAAGAGATGAGAAACAGCGAGTTCACAATAAAAAAGAATCAGCGGATCGCAGCAGGCATGAATGAGATGATCCTGCAGGTCCCGGAGACCCCGGAGGATGAAGAGATGCTGCGGAATATCCGCCCCGGACAGTTCATCAACATCCGGATCGAGGGCCTCTATCTTCGCCGGCCGATCTCCATCTGCGACTGGGATGCGGGCGCGGGAACGATCACGATCGTTTACAAAACCGTCGGACGTGGCACGGAAGCGATGGGCCTGATGGAAACAGGGGAAACGCTTGACATCCTCTGGCCGCTTGGGAACGGGTATGCGCTGCCCCAGGCAGGGCAGGAGGCAGAGAGGCGCACGCGCCGGCCGCTCCTGATCGGCGGCGGGGCAGGGGTGCCGCCCATGGTAAGCCTTTGCAGGAGAATGATCGAGGCCGGCCTGCAGCCGACCGTCATCCTGGGCTTTCGAAGCGAAGAGGATGCCTACTATCAGGACCGGTTCGAAGCGATGGGAGCACGGACACTCATCACAGCGGAGGATGGGAGCATCGGACAGCAAGGCTTCGTGACCGACGCCATGCGGACGCTCATAGATAGCGATGGGGCATGTGCTTATGACAGCGTCTATGCCTGCGGGCCCGAACCGATGCTGCGGGCGATCTGTGAGACAGCTCCGGAAACCATACCGGGCTGGTTCAGCTTCGAAGAACGGATGGGCTGCGGGTTCGGCGCATGTATGGGCTGTTCCTGTGAAACGAAATATGGAAGCAAGCGGATCTGCAAGGATGGACCGGTGCTGGAAAGGAGCGAGATCATATGGTAAACGGAAGGGATGTGGACATGAGGACCAGCCTTTGCGGGATCGAACTCGATAAACCGGTCATGGCTGCGAGCGGTACCTTCGGATACGGCCTGGAATTCGCGGAGCTCTACGATATCAATGTGCTGGGCACGTTCAGCTTCAAGGGGACGACCCCCGAGCCGAGATTCGGTAATCCGACGCCGCGGATCGCGGACTGCACGGAAGGGATGCTGAACAGCGTGGGGCTGCAGAATCCCGGCGTGGACAAGGTCCTGGAGGAGGAGCTTCCGGAGCTGGCCAAGGTGTTTCATAAACCGGTCATGGCCAATGTCTGCGGGGGAAGCCCCGAGGACTACGCCCTTGTAGCGGAGAAACTCTCGCAGTGCGATCAGATCGGATGGCTGGAGGTCAACATCTCCTGCCCGAACGTGAGAAGTGGGGGAATGGCTTTCGGAACGGATCCTAAGGCCGCCGCTGAGGTCATCGGGGCCGTCCGCAAGGTGACGACGAAACCTGTGATCGCCAAGCTCTCGCCGAACGTGACGGACATTACGGAGATCGCGAAGGCCTGCGAGGCGGCGGGGGCGGATGGGATCACCGCCATCAATACGCTGCTCGGGATGAGGATCGATCTGAAGAGCCGGAAGCCGGTTCTGGCGAGGGAGATGGGAGGATTCTCAGGGCCTGCGGTCTTCCCGGTGGCGCTGCGCGCGGTCTACCAGATCACCCGTGCAGTAGATCTGCCGGTGGTCGGATGCGGAGGGGTCCGCACCGCAGAGGACGTCCTGGAGATGATGATGGCCGGCGCTAAGGCCGTGCAGGTCGGATCACAGAACCTGGTGGATCCTTTCGCCTGCCGGGACATTATCGAAGCCCTGCCGGCCGCCATGGAGAAATACGGAATAAAGAACCTGAGGGAGGATATATAAATGGGAAAAGATGTGATCATAGCATGTGATTTCGCGAGCGCCGAAGAGACATACGCGTTCCTGGACCGGTTTGGTGAGACGAAGCCTTTCGTCAAGATCGGCATGGAGCTTTACTACGCAGAGGGACCGCAGATCGTCCGGGAGCTTAAGGCTAGGGGACACAAGGTGTTCCTGGACCTGAAGCTGCATGATATCCCGAACACGGTGGAGAAGGCCATGCGGGTGCTGGCCGGGCTTGGGGCAGATATCTGCAATGTCCACGCGGCCGGAACGGGGAAAATGATGGAGGCAGCCCTGAGGGGCCTGACGGAGGGCACGAAGGCAGGGAAGCGCCCGCTTCTGATCGCCGTGACCCAGCTGACCTCCACGAACCAGGAACAGCTGGAGGCAGAGCTTCTGATCCGCCGGCCGATGGAAGAGGTCGTCTCGACCTATGCCGCGACCACAAAGAGGGCGGGGCTCGACGGAGTCGTATGCTCCCCGCTGGAATCCCCGGCGGTACATGGGTTCCTCGGAGCATCGTTCCTGACGGTCACCCCGGGCGTACGGCTCGCAGGGGATGAGAAAGGCGACCAGAGCCGGGTCACCACACCGGCGATGGCGAAGGAGCTCGGCTCCGATTACATCGTCGTAGGGCGGAGCATCACGGGAGCACAGGATCCGGTAGAGGCTTATGAGCGCTGCCGGCAGGAATTTTGCGACTGAGTCAAAGGACATCTGAAAGGAGAGCATATATGAGAACAAAAGCAGCCAGAGCCTTACTGGATACCGGAGCGGTATTCTTTCGCCCGGAAGAACCCTTCACATGGGCGAGCGGCATCAAGAGCCCGGTCTATACGGATAACCGGCTGGTGCTGACGGATCCGGAGGCAAGAAAAGTCATCGAGGAAGGCCTGATCGAACTGATCAGTAAGACCTACCCGCAGGCGGAAGCCCTGTTCGGGACGGCTACGGCGGGGATCCCCCACGCGGCTATCGCAGGTTACGCTATGGACCTGCCCATGGGATATGTGCGTTCCGGTGCCAAGGATCACGGCCGGGGAAACCGGATCGAAGGCCGGGTGCAGGAAGGCCAGAAGGTAGTGGTCATCGAGGATCTGATATCCACCGGCGGCAGCTGCATCGAGGCGGCGAAGGCCCTGCAGGAGGCCGGCGCCGAGGTGCTGGGAGTCATCTGCATCTTTTCCTACAATTTGTACAAAAGCAGGACAGCCTTTGCAGAGGCAGGCTTCGAATACCACAGCCTGACGGACTTCGACAGCGTAGCCCGGACGGCGGTAGAGACGGGATATGTCAGCGAGGGTGACATGGACCAGCTGATCGAGTTCAGAAACAGTTTATAATACAAGGAGGAAGTAGAATTGAGACATCTGATCGACATTATGGACCTTACGGTGGAAGAACTGGACGAGATGATCGCAGAAGCGAAAGACATCATTGCCCAGCCGGAGAAGTACGCGCATGTATGCGCCGGGAAGAAGCTTGCGACGCTGTTTTTCGAGCCGTCGACGAGGACGAGACTGAGCTTCGAAGCAGCCATGTATGAGCTGGGCGGAAACGTTCTGGGCTTTTCCGAGGCGCAGAGCTCCTCAGCGGCCAAGGGGGAAAGCGTAGCGGATACGATCCGTACAGTGGGATGCTACGCGGACATCATCGCCATGCGTCACCCGAAAGAGGGAGCACCGATCGCAGGTACCCGCAGATCGACGGTACCGGTCATCAACGCGGGCGACGGCGGCCATAACCATCCGACCCAGACCCTGACGGACCTTCTGACCATCAGCCGGGAGAAAGACCGCCTGGACCACCTGACCATAGGCCTTTGCGGCGACCTGAAATTCGGGCGCACGGTCCATTCCCTGATCAATGCCATGTCCCGGTACCCGGGCAACCGCTTCGTCCTGATCTCTCCCGACGAGCTGAGGATCCCGGAATACCTCCGCTACGAAACACTGATCAAGAAGGAGCAGGACTTCGTGGAGACGGACGATCTGGAAGGCGCGATGCCGGAGCTCGACATCCTCTATATGACCCGTGTGCAGAGAGAGCGCTTCTTCAACGAGCAGGACTACCTGCGTTTGAAGGACAGCTACATCCTGACCCCGGACAAGCTGGATAATGCGAAAGCAGACCTGTCCATCCTTCACCCGCTGCCAAGAGTCAACGAGATCTCAGTGGCGGTGGATGATGACCCGCGGGCAAGATATTTCGAGCAGGTGCTGAACGGCAAATTCATCCGCATGGCACTGATCCTGAAGCTTCTGAAGGAAGCGGGAACGATAGAGTAAGAAAGGACGGAGGTAAAGATACATGATCATAGGAAAAATCGAAGACGGCATCGTATTGGACCACATCAAGGCCGGCCAGGGAATGAAGCTGCATGAAATACTGAATCTGGATAAGCTTGACTGCGAAGTCGCCCTGATCCAGAACGCGCAGAGCAGTAAAATGGGGCGCAAGGATATCTTGAAGATCGACCGGCTGATCGATCTTAACATCGACGCCGTGGGCTACGTCGACCCGGGCATCACGGTCAATATCATCAAGGACGGGGAGCTTGCCAAGCGCACTCATCTGGACCTTCCGGAGGAGATCGTCGACATCGTGAAGTGCAAGAACCCGCGCTGCATCACCACCATCGAGCAGGAGCTGCCGCAGGTCTTCAAGCTGACCGACCGGAAGGCGAAAGTGTACCGCTGCAAGTACTGCGAGAGCAAAGCTAAATAAAGGCGAAGAAAAGGCCCGCCGGCAAAACCGGACGGGTCTTTTCTCTTTATGGTGCTTTCCTGCGGTTTCCCGCAGTTTGAGGAGTGCTATTCCGTGGATCCGCCGGCACCGGAGGCTGCAGCCTCGATGTCTGCGATCTGCTTCGCCACACTGTCAAACGAGGTGGAGCCCATGGACTTCTTCGCCTCTATGCAGCTCTTGATGGCGATGCTTTCGTAGATGTCGTCCTCGAAGGCATCGGAGAAGGATTTGAATTCCTCCATGGTGAGCTCATCTAACGCCTTGCCATTCGTGATGGCATAGAGGACCATCCGGCCGATGATCTCGTGGCAATCTCGGAAGGGGATGCCCTTGCCGACCAGGTAGTCGGCGGCATCGGTGGCATTCATGTATCCATATTTGGCAGCCTGCGCCATCTTCTCCTCGCGGACCTTCATGGTGGCGATCATCTCGGTGAAGATCCCGAGGGATGCCTTGAGGGTGTCGGCCGCGTCAAAGACCGGTTCTTTATCCTCCTGCAGATCCTTGTTGTAAGCCAGCGGCAGGCCTTTGCAGATGGTCAGAAGCGCCATCAGGTCTCCGTAGACCCGGCCGGATTTGCCGCGGATCAGCTCCGCCATATCCGGATTCTTCTTCTGCGGCATGATGCTGCTGCCGGTGGAGTAGGCATCGTCGATCTCGATGAAGCTGAACTCCACAGAGCTCCAGAGGATCAGTTCCTCGCAGAACCTGGAGAGATGCATCATGGCGATCGAGCAGCAGCTCAGGAATTCCAGAGCGAAATCCCGGTCCGCTACGGCATCCATCCCATTGGGGAGGACGGAGGCGAATCCGAGTTCCTGCGCCAGATATTCCCGGTCGGTGTTATAGGTCGTTCCTGCCAGCGCGCCGCTTCCGAGAGGAAGCCGGTCGATCCGCGAGAGGCAGTCCGCGAACCGTTCTTTGTCACGGGCAAACATCTGGTAGTAAGCCAGCAGGTGGTAGGCCAGCGTGACCGGCTGCGCTCTCTGCAGATGGGTATAGCCCGGCATGATGGTCTGCTGGTGCTTCTTCGCAAGTTCCAGCAGGGTCTGCAAAAGCTGGGTCAGCGCTTCATCCACTTCCGCGCTCTCCTTCTTCAGATAGAGCCTGAAGTCGACCGCGACCTGGTCATTACGGCTTCTTGCCGTATGCAGTTTCTTGCCGGTCTGGCCGATGCGCTCAGTCAGGACCGTTTCTATATTCATATGGATATCTTCGGATTCGATCGTGAATTCGATCTTGCCCGCTTCTATATCCGCCAGGATCTCCTCTAGCGTCTTCACGATCAGCTCGGATTCCTCCTGCGTTAAAACCCCTTGTCTGCCCAGCATCTTCGCATGGGCGATGCTGCCGGTGATGTCTTCCCTGTACAGCCTTTGGTCGAAGCCAATGGACGCGTTGAACTCATCTGCCGATGAGGTGGATGCCTTGGCAAATCTTCCTTTCCATAATTTCATATCCGGCCTGCACCTCCTGCTACTCGATGAAGTCGCTGCCCTTGAGGACCTTCCACTCGAGGCTCTCGTGTTCCGGTGCTCCGCCTTCGACGGTCAGCTTCTGGATCGCACGGATCTTAAGCGGCAGTGAGAACAGGTTGATGAAGCCTTCTGCGTCGCTCTGGTTGTATACGTCGTCCTTACTGAAGGTCGCGAACTCTTCATTGTACAGGGAGTACGGCGACTTCCTGGCGGCAACGTAGGCACAGCCTTTGTATAACTTCATTTTGACGGTACCGGTGACCTGCTCCTGCGTCTTATCGACGAAGGCGCTGATGGCTTCTCTCAGCGGTGTGAACCAGAGGCCGTCATAGACCAGCTGCGCGAACTTCTGGGCGACGATCATCCGGTACTGGGTGGTGTCGCGGTCGAGGATCAGCTGCTCCAGGCCCTGATGCGCCGCGAACAGAATGGTGCCTCCCGGGGTCTCATAGACGCCACGGGACTTCATGCCGACGAGACGGTTCTCGATGATATCGACGGTTCCGATGCCGTTCTTGCTGCCCAGTTCATTGACCTTGGCCAGAAGTTCGATCGGCGGGAGCTTCTCGCCATCGATGGCAACAGGCACGCCCTGTTCGAAGTCGATGTCCACATAGGTCGGTTCGTCCGGAGCATCCTCCGGAGCTACGGAGAGTACGTGGATCGATTTCAGGTGTTCGTTCCATGGATTCTCCAGCTCGCCGCCTTCGTGGCTGATGTGCCAGACGTTCTCGTCACGGCTGTAGATCTTCGCGTTGGACTGGCTGATAGGAATGCCGCGGGACTCCGCGTATTCGATCATGCCTTCTCTGGAATCAAAATCCCATTCCGGGGATCTCCAAGGGGCGAAGACGGTGATCGCCTGGTTCAGCGCATTGATGGATGCCTCGAAACGCACCTGGTCGTTGCCCTTGCCGGTGCAGCCGTGGACGACGGTATAGGCGCCTTCCTGCTCGCAGACCTCGACCAGCTTCTTAGCCATCAGAGGCCGGGCCATGGAAGTGCCCAGCATATATTGTCCTTCATAGATCGCATCCGCCTTCAGGGTCGGCCAGATGTAATCCGTGATAAATTCTTCTCTCAGGTCGATCGTGATCGCCTTGATGGCGCCGGTGGCTATCGCCTTTTTCTCGATCGCGTCGAAATCTTCTTTCTGACCCGCATTGCAGCAGACCGCGATGACATCATAATCATACTTCTCGGTCAACCACTTCATGATGACAGATGTGTCCAGTCCGCCGGAATAAGCCAGTACTACCTTTTCTTTAGCCATTGTTTTTTCCTCCTGTTAAAGCACATAAAATTGTCCGCATTGGCGGCATATGAATCATTATACATGATTATGTATATTATTCAACCCCATAGAAAAGAAAATATTGTTTTTTTTCGGGAACAATGTATAATCAAAGCAGCGTTTTAGAATTGAGGGAGGAGGATATGTACCAGGATATTATCAAAAGAAGAATCGAAAAAAGCGTACGCTCAGCCTTTGCAGAATACCAGGCACAGGAGGATGTGAAGACGAAATTCGGCGATCCGGCCTTCGGATACATCAGCACGACCCATCCGATGTTTGACACGTTCTTCTCGCGCGGGGAGAATGACCACCCGAAGAACATCTGGCGACCCGGATATACGATGATCGTTTACTACATTCCGTTTGCCGAGGATATCCCCCGCTGGGATGAGGAAGGGAAGACCACGGAGGAATGGATGACCGCGATCCGGGAGTCCCGCTGGCTCGCTATGAATGTCAATGCGGCGATCGCTGAGCTCCTCACCAAGGTCGGGCGGATCTATTCCAGGTCCAGTACCATGATGGACTGGGATCATGAGAAACACCGGTACAACTGGTCCAACAAGATCGCAGGATACTTAGCCGGGATCGGGACGTTCGGTCCGGCCGGCTGCCTGCAGACGGAATACAGGTTTGGGGGCCGCGTCGGTTCGATGATGACCGACGGTGTGTTCGTGCCGAAACCGGAAACGGTCAGTGGTGAGGCACTGGATGAGGAGTTCCAGAAGGTGCTCACAGCCTGCTGCTTCCAGGGCGCCCGCGATGTGCACTGCAGCGAAGAGATGATCGCAGCCTGTCCCGGCGGCGCCATCGCTGAAGACGGGATCGACCGGGCTAAGTGCCAGGCTTACTGTGAGACGATCAAGGAGTCGGATCCGTGCCCTGAGATGTGCGGGCACTGTTTCGGGTTCTGAGGAAAGGCTGCCGAGCGGGCGACGCCTCACTAAGTCCTCGTTCGCAGGGATCCACTGCGGCTCGCTCAAAGAAAATAGAAACGCCAGGAAAACTCGCACTCCGTGCTCAGACAGTTCCTGGCGTTTTGCTATTTTCGTATTTCGCGTCGCCTGTGGCTCCCGCTGCTCCTGCGGAATCGTTCAGCGCCGCCCGCTCGGGTTCCCCACTCAAAACCCGAATCAACTGATGAGAGGCAAGATGACGTAAAAACCGGCTGCTCCGCACAGGATGCCGACCAGGGCGCCGCAGACCACATCTTTCACGAAGTGCACGCCGCCGATGACGCGGTTCACCGCGAGGGCGATGCCGACGA